>JACPZX010000106.1 GCA_016195325.1 Acidobacteriota bacterium | reverse complement strand
GTGCGCCGAGCACGACCGATGCCTGCGGCTCGTGAGTGAGTGGCGGGAGACCGAGGCGACGTGGTGCGTGACGTGGGGAATCTTGTACGAGTTCCTGAGCGTCAGCACCCATAGAAAGGAGACCGCGCACGCGGCAAGCCTGTCGGATTCGTGGCGATTCATCGACGGCCTGCTCCAGTCACCCGGGCTCCAGGTTCTCACCGAGACCGACCGTCACGCCGCGATCGTCGAAGCGACATTCGCCGAGATCCCGGGTCTCAGCGGCCGCCACCTCCACGACGCCCACACCGCGATCCTCATGCGCGAGCACGGCATCTCGCGCATCGTGACGCGCGACACCAGGTTCCACCGTTTCCCGTTTCTCGAGGTCGTCGATCCGCTCGCCGGCTCCTGGGAGCTTCACGCGTCGCGCCCCGGCGGGCCGAACGCCTACTCCCGCCAGCGCCGCACGAAGGCGCCGAGGCGGCCCCGCGTCCCGGCCTCACGCCCCGCGGGCAGGCGCTGACCTCACCCTCGACAGCATCGCCGTGGCGACGAGCCCGAGCGCGAAGGCGCCGGCCCACACGCTCCGCGAGCCGTACCGATCGAAGATCTCCGAGCCGAGCCACGGGCCGATCGAGTACGCCACGCTGAAGGCCATCGTGTAGTACCCCATGTACTCGCCCCGTTTCTCGGGCGGGGCGATCTCCCCCATGTACGCGGCGCTCCCCGGAAACAGAATCATCTCCCCGAACGTCCACAGGACGACGCCCGCGGTCACCCCCAAGTACCCGTGCGCGATCGCGAACCCCCCGTAGCCGAGCGCGACGAGGAGCGCCCCCAGAGAGAGCGCGCGACCGTGCGGCCAGTTCGCCATCGCCGCGTTCAGCGCCACTTCGAGGAAGACGATGATGACGGTGTTGATCGTGAGGAACGACCCGAAGAGAAGCTCGGACATCCCGAGCTCGCGCACGACGAAGAGGGGCATCGCCGCCGAGAACTGGAAGAAGACCATCATGATCGGGATCATCGAGAGGAGGAAGTAGACAAGCGTGCGATCGGCGAAGAGGCCCGACCCCGCATCGCGGACCCGCGTCGTCGCCCCCTCCCCCTCCCCCGCCGCCCCCTCGCGCCACGGCGCCGCCATCAGGAAGAGCCCGGCGAGGATCGACGTCGCGCCGTCCACGTAGAAGATCGACTTGAACGAGACGGTGGAGAGGAACCCTCCCGCCGCGGGGCCGATGCTCGTGCCGAGGTTGATCGCGAGGCGGTTCAGCGCGTACGCCGCCTTGCGTCTCTCCGGCGCGACGAGGCCGGTGAGGAGCGAGAGGTTCGAGGGGCGGAAGGCCTCGTTCGTCACCGCCCACACGAAAGTCGTCGCGAGGATCGAGCCGTACCCGGTGACGTACGGGAAGACAAAGAGGATCAGCCCCGACACGATCAGCGACGCCTTCATCACGCGCAGCGCGCCGAACCGGTCGCAGAGCTTTCCCGCGACCGGTCCCGTCACGAAGGCGCCGACGCCGTAGACGGTGACGGCGAGCCCCGCCTGCCCCGCCGAGTACCCGAGGCTCCGCGTCAGGTAGAGGACGAGGAACGGGAGCACCATCATCCCGGCGCGGTTGATGAGCGTCGCGGTGCAGAGGATCCACGCCTCGGCCGGAAGGCCCTTGAGGCTCCGCCAGGGGTTCACGACGGCGGCCCTCCCTTCACGCGCCGCACGGTCCAGTCGAGCATCGTGTCGAGGAAATCGGGCGCGGGCTGGATCGTGTGCCCCGCCTTCGGAAAGATCCTGATCGTCACGTCCCGGTTCCCCGCGCGCTTCAGCGCCGCGGCGATCCGCTCCGCGCTCGCCGCCACGGGGACGACATCGTCGAGCTCGCCGAACATCACCAGCACCGGCACTTCGATTCTCCCCCAGAAGTCGGCTGGATCGAGGTCGTTGTCGCGCCAGCGCAGCTCGTCGCGGATCTCTTCCACGGTCGGCACCCGGCGCGGCAGCGTCGTCTGCGATGCCCACGGCCGGCTCCAGGCGTCATCGAGAAAAGCCTGGAGCTCGCGCTCATCTCCGCCGCGCCTCACGAAGTCGTCCTCGCGCGCGAGCGCGGCCGTCGCCTCGAGGATCTCGGCCTCGGTCGCTCCGTGGGCGCGGAGCCGCGCCGTGTCGGCGTACCGGCTCACCTCGGCGTAGCTGACGCCCGGCCCCGAGAAGCTGATCACGAAGGCGACGTCCCGCGACGTGGCGGCCGCGATGGGAGCGACCCATCCTCCCTGGCTGTGCCCCCAGAGACCGATTTCGCGCTCGTCTATGTCGTCGCGCCCCTTGAGAAGGGCGACGGCCGCGAGGGCATCCCCTGCGAGATCGCGCAGGCCGTACCGGGCCGCGCCCCCCGCGCCGCCGCCCCCGTCCCGCTTGTCGAAAATCAACGCGGCGATGCCCCGCCGCGCGAAGAGATCGCCGTAGAACCGGAAGTCGTTCCGGCTCGGCGTGCTCGACCCGTGGATGAGGATTACCGCCGGATGGCGGCCCGGGCCCGGCGGGAGGAGGAGAGAGCCCGCGAGTGCGACATCGCCGTTCCGGAAATGAACCTCCGTCTCGGTGTACGGAGGCGCGGGCACGGGGCCGACGCGACGGAAGGCGAGCGCCGCCGACACGTTCCCGCCCCGAAGAGTGCCGGCGATACCCCCGCCGTCCGGCGCGCCGTCGAAGACGATCGTTTGCTCAGGGGCCTGGAGCTCGAAGTGGACCCCGGCCGGCTCCCATCGAAGACGGCTCAGCGGTTTCGACAGGAGCCGCTCGTCGGGGACGCTGAGGACGGCGACCGGGGGGCCGTCGGCGCCGCGCGTGACGTCGACCGTGACCCGGGTCAATTTCCCATCAACTTCGGCCACGCCCTCCCATCGTCCGTCCGCGAGTGTCGGGGCGGGAGGAGGCGGTGTGGCGCAGGCTACCAGGAAGAGGACGGGAGCCATGATGAAGAAGGCGACGCTCGACCGGTTCATGGCCGGTTGATGGTTCTTTCCGCGTCGCGTAGGGTATCGAGCACGGCATCGAAACTCGGCGGGGGCGAAAGAAACATTGGTTCCATGGCCGCGTAGTCGCGCCGCAACTCAGCCACGCGACTATTGGGTGGGGTGAGCCGCAAAGTGCCCGGGATTGCCGCCTCGTAGTTCCCCCAGGCGGATCCAAAGAATCTGCTCTTGTGGATTCGCACCCGTTCCAGCAGATCGAGACGGCTGGCCGCCGCACGCCCACCGGGGTGGTTCCACAGCGCCGCGAAGTCCGCATAGTGCCGCGCGAAGCGGTCCCGGATCGGCTGTTTGGGCGGCCGGTGATACTCGGCATGCAGGATAGTGGCCTTTTCCCAGAAAGTGCGCTCGATCTCCAGGGCGACGACCTCGGCACGGAAGTCGGTGAAGGCGTCGGGCGCGAGACCGGCGATCAGCGGAGCGATTGGATGGGTGCCTGTGGGTCGTTGGTCGGTGAGCGATCCGAACTCGAGCTGCACGGCCCGCTCGATGTAACCCGTGCCGCCGGCCAGGACACTCGGGTAATGGAACCGGACCACCGGGGAGTGCGCGGCGGCGTCATTCGTGTACACGAGCCAGTCGCCGCGATTCGCCCGCTCGCCGAGGCCCGCGCGCACGACCGCAACCAGTTCCGGCAGAAAGCACGCTTGCACGGCGCTGGCACAGTCCGCCTCGACCTTCTTCATCCGTTTCAGGCGCTGGGTGGCGGACGGTGCGTCGTCGAGGTCTGACTCGTTCCATCCGAGCGACGCGGGGCTGAGACCCAGGTCCACGTCTTCCGAGAACCGGTCGATGGCGCCGAACACCTTCGAGAGCGACGTGCCGCCCTTGAACACGCAGTCGTCGCCGAGCGCGGGCGTCGCGAAGATTTTTCCGAGCAACCAGCAGACCCAGAAGTCTTTCTCGAGGATGACGGTCGCGATGCCTGTCTGCCCCGTCACCGTGGCATATGCGGCCGCCTGCTCGGGGGCGGCGAGAGTGGCGAACGCCGTCATCGCGCCCGGCGCCCCGTCGCGATGTAGCGCAGGTATGGGTGCATCCACGTCGGCGCGAGGGCGAGGTCGGCGAGCAGCTGCCGCTTGTCGACAGCCTTCAAATCCTGCCGCAGATGGGCGAGCCGCCGCGTCGTGACGTGCTTCTCCCCGATGTTGGCCAACGCGGAGATCAGCACGCCGATCACGCGGCCGGCGCCGGCCATCTTGCGCGTGGAGCGATGCTTGAACTCGATCGTCAGCTTTCCACGGAGCCGCACCTTGCGGGAGGGACCGTCGGTGTCGTAAATGATCCGCGCTGGAACCTGTTCGGTGAGGCGCATGGCGTTGGCGGCGTAAGCTCCACCTTCCTGCACGCGCAGGCCGTCGCGCCGGGCGATCGCCCTCACGACCTCTTCCGGATCGGGACCGAGCGTGCCGAACGTCGGATGGTTGCCTGGCAAGTGGTAAAGCCCCCGTCCCGCTCGCTCAATCTTCCCAACGCGACAGAGCCGCGAGAGCGCCTGGTCGATGGCAGCGCGGTTGCCGAGAGCGAGGAACTGGACGGACGCAAACACCGCCCTGTCCTTGCCGCGCTTCATACGGGCGAGGACCCGGTTTTCCAGACTGCCGGGGGACTTCTTTCTGGGCATTTCGTCAGAAATATTACTATGTTTTACTGACGGAATCAAGGCGCGTCACGGCTCGATCCGCCTCGCCGGCTTGACCCCCGGAGCCGTGGCCTCGCCGACGGCCCGGCTCTTCAGCCCCCGCACCTTCAGGATCAGATCCGCCACCTCGCGCACGGCGCCGCGGCCGCCGTCACGATCGCAGACGAAGTGCACCTCGGCGCGGACCTCGTCGGCAGCGTCGCCCGGGCAGGCGGCGAACCCCGCCCGCCGGAGCACCGCCAGATCGAGGATGTCGTCCCCCATGTAGGCGATCTCCCGCTCCGCGAGGCCCTGCTCGCGAACGACTTCTTCGAACCCGGCGCTCTTGTCGTAGAACCCCTGCTTGAGGACGGACATCCCCAGCTCGCGCGCGCGGCGCTCGACCATCTTCGACGTGCGCCCGGTGAGGATCCCGACGTCGATGCCCGCGCGCTTGAGGAGGTCGATCCCCATCCCGTCCTTGATGTCGAAGCGCTTCATCTCCTCGTCCCCCTCGGAGTAGTAGAGGGCGCCGTCGGTGAGGACGCCGTCCACGTCGAGGAGGAGGAGCTTGATGGGGGCGAGCCGGCGCTTCAGCGCGCGGGCGTCGAGACGGCGCGGCACGGCCGCTACCGCGCGATCTCGGAGATGCGGCACGCCTGCTCGAGGAGCGTCTCCATCCGATCGAGCGGGTACTGGCTCGAGGCGTCGCAGAGGGCCTTCGGCGGATCGGGGTGCGTCTCCATGAAGAGGGCGTCGCACCCGGCGGCGACGCCGCAGCGCACCAGGTACGGCACGTACTGCGGCTTCCCTCCCGCGGGATCCGAGCTCGGGATCCCGTACCGCCTCACCGAGTGCGTCGCGTCGTAGACGACGGGGCAGCCGGTGTCCTGCATGACGGGGATCGCCGTGAAGTCGTTCACGAGGTTGTTGTAGCCGAAGAGGGTCCCGCGCTCGCACAGGAGAATGCGATCGTTTCCCGTGCTGAGGATCTTGCTCACCGCCCCCTTCATGTTGTCGGGGGACATGAACTGCCCCTTCTTCACGTTCACGGGCTTCCCCGTCTTTCCGGCGGCAAGAAGCAGCGACGTCTGCTGGCAGAGGAAGGCGGGGATCTGGAGGATGTCGAGGACCTCGGCCGCGGCTTTGAGGTCGGTCTCGCGGTGGATGTCCGAGACGACGGGGACGCCGAACTCCTTCTTCACGCGTGCGAGGAGGGCGAGCCCCTTCTCGAGGCCGGGGCCGCGGTAGAAGACCTCGTTGCTGCGGTTGTCCTTCTCGAAGCTCGACTTGAAGATGTAGGGCAGCTTCAGCTTCGCGGTCATCGCGACCATCTTCTCGGCGACGCGCATCATCAGGTCGTCCGACTCGATGACGCACGGCCCCGCCATCAGCGCGAGGGGGCGCCCTGGGCCGATGACGATGCCGGGGGCGATGGTGACGGTGCGGGCGGGGGCGGTCATCCCTCTCCTTCTCTCTTCCCTGTGGAAAGCTCGGTACGGGGCGGAGTATAACGACCGTCGTCCCGGGGGTTCAACAGGAGGCTCTCCATGCTGAAGAAGATTCTCGTCGGGGTCGTCGTCCTCATCGCGGCGCTGGTCGTCGTCATCGCGCTGCAGCCCGATCACTACTCGGTGTCGCGGTCGGCGTCGATCGCGGCGCCTGCATCGGCGGTCTTCGCGCGGGTGAACGATCTCGCGGCGTGGGACGCCTGGTCGCCGTGGAAGAAGCTGGATCCTCTGGCGCGGATCACGATCTCGTCGCCGTCGGCTGGGCAGGGGGCCTCGATGTCGTGGGCGGGGAACTCGGAGATCGGCGAGGGGACGATGACGATCCTCGAGAGCCGTCCCGACGCGCTCGTCGTCTCGGAGCAGAAGTTCGTGAAGCCGTTCGAAGGGACGGCGCGCTCACACTTCACGTTCGCCGCTGAGGGGAGCGGAACGAAGGTCACCTGGACGATGGAGGGGGAGAACAACTTCATCGGCAAGGCGGTCTGCCTCGTCATGAACATGGACAAGACGATCGGGCCGGCGTTCGAGGAGGGGCTGGGAAACCTCAAGGGGGTGGCGGAGAAAGGGCGTTGAAGAGGCACCCGGTTCAGATGCGGATCGGCACGATGACGCTTCCGACCATCACCACCCGGTGAGCCAGGACCTCAGGAGAACGAGCAGCCCGAAGATACCGCCGATGAGCATGATTCGTCGATACTGCCGATGCCTGGCAACCCGGCCTGAATTCGGCTGGTCTTTCGGTCGCGGTCCGAACAGCGAATAGAGGATGACGAAGACAGACACCGCCCCCAGGTAGAGGTCCTGCCACACCCAGTGGTACGCATGATCGGTCATCGCCGCGGCTGGGCACGTCGATGCCGCACCGGTCGTCCTTGATTCACGGTTGCAGACATCTCACGGTACCGAAGTGTCCATCCCGGCTCACCGCTTTGAGAGCCAAGTCCGTAATACCGCGATCAGTCCGACGAGTCCACCCACAAGCGCCGCGCCCCGAAACTGTCGCTCCGCAACAGCCCAGGTCGAGTTCGGATCGCCCTGAGGACGCCGGCGGAATAAGGCATACTGAATAGCAAGTACCGACACCATTACCAGGTACCAGCTTTGCCACGTCCATTGATAGATATGGTCACTCATCGCGCTGGCTCAACGAGAACAACCCGGCGCAGAGGTTTGAACACAGTCCCAGGAATCTCCATCGTTCGCAGCATCGGAGCGGTTCGAAAATTCTATGATGTATCCGCGATGAAGAAGGTGGCGCTCTCCAGGGTCAAGGACGACCTGTCCAAGTTCCTTCGAATGACGGAAAGAGAGGACGTCGTCATCACGCGACACGGCGAGCCGGCCGGCGTCTTGATCGGGCTTCGCTCCGAGGACGAGTGGATCGACTACGAACTCCAGAGCGCCCCGCCCGCACGTACCACGCAACCGAGGCAAGATTGAGACGGTATTCACTCCCTCGCGTCCTTGCCCTTGTCCTGTCCGCCCTCCCCGCGCTCGCCTGCTCGCCGAGCGACGCGCGACCGGACTCCCGCGCCACGCCCCGCCTCCTCTGGACAGCCGACCTACACAAGCAAGGGTACGACCTTCCCGAAGACCCAACCCGGCTTGGCGTCGATGCGCGGCACCGGATGGCGTTCGGAAGCTCCCGCGAGCTCGTCGTCCTCGACGATCGATCCCTCGTGCCAACCCCCAGCGATATTCACGCGTTCGTCCTCGACGCGATATCCGGCTCGGTCGTCAACCAGACGAAGTGGCAGTCGAAGTGGCACTGCATGCTGTTCGGAAACGCAGCGGAGGGCTACGTCGTCGTGACCGAGAAGGGCACGTCGGTGTGGTCCGCCGGAATGAAGGAGGTCACCGCCGCGTCGCCGGAGACCGGGAAAGACGCTTCCCCGGATGGCAGCGTGTTCGCCGCGTGGTCTGGAGAGTTTCGACCAGGTCACGGGGCAACGTTTTTCCTGGACACCCAGACTCTCAAGCCAACGGGAGTCGAAGTGCTCGACACCTACGTTTCGTCCGTGAGCCGAGATCACATGGCCCATGTGGCATACCGTGAGGGAACGAAGAACGGGACGGTTCTCTACGCTCCGGAGGACGACGCATGGAAACCATACGACTCCGACTGCCCTGAGCCTGGACCCCTGTTCGTCACGAATGACCTCGTCGCCGTCTTTGGATGCAGAAAGATGCGAGTCGTCGACACTTCCGGAAGTCTCGTGTTCACCGCGAGGCTCGGGCGTGAGTCCGGATCGGCGGCGACGGCTCGTGACGGCTCCAGGTTCGCGGTCTTCGAAAACACGTACACCATTGCCCACTGGCCAAAGCTTGTTGAAGAGCGGTTCACGGTCTTCGACGTGAAGGGGAAAGGACCGATCGCGATCATCAAGATCGACGAGCTCCGCGGCCGTACCGACGGCAACTCGGGGGCGGCGCTCTCACCCGACGGATCCCTTCTGGCTGTGAACTCGATGGGAGTCGTCAGGCTGTACGCCCTCCCTCCGAAGTAGGCGACCAGCCCCCCAAACCCCGTGTGTTAACATCCCCCGCCCGTCACCCGCGATGGCTCCCGCGTGACGCCGGAGGCTCCCCACCGCCATGCGACACTTCGACGCGCACGCCGAGACCGTCGAGCCGGTCATCCGGACCGGCGCAGCAATACGCGCCCGCAAGGTGAAGCTGATCCTGATGGACGTGGACGGCGTCCTCACCGACGGCCGCATCATCTTCGACGACGACCCCGGCGAGATGAAGTTCTTCGACGCCCAGGACGGGGTCGGCGTCAGGCTCGCCGAAAGGGTCGGCCTCAAGTTCGGCATCATCACCGGCCGCGAGAGCCAGGCCCTCGAGAGGCGCTGCCACGAGATCGGCATCACCGAGCTCCACCAGCGATCCCTCAAGAAGATCTTGGCCTACGACAAGATCCTCGCGGCCCACAAGCTGAAGGACGAAGACGTCGCCTACCTCGGCGACGACATCGTGGACGCGCCGGTGCTGAGGAGAGTCGGCTTCGCCGTCACGGTGCCGAACGCCGTCCCTCAGGTGCGACGCCTCGCGCACTTCGTGACGAGCCGGGCCGGGGGGAAGGGCGCCGTGCGCCAGACACTGGATTTCATCCTGAAGGTCCAGAACCGCTGGGGAGACGCCACCCGCGGGTACGCCTGATTCAACCGGGAGGAACGATGCGCCTCGTCTTCACGATCATCTTCCTGTTCCTGATGGTCTTCTTCATGATCTTCGCCTGGCAGAATCAGAACGAGCAGGTCCACGTCGTCTTCGGATCGTGGGACAGCGGGAGCCTCCCCGTCTTCCTGCTGATACTCCTCGCCTTCGGCGGCGGGGTGATCATCACGAGCATCATCGGCATCATCGAGGGGATGCGCATCCGCATGACGAACCTGAAGCTGCGCCGAAAGCTCAAGAGGCTCGAAGGGGAGGTCGATTCCCTGAGGAACCTCCCGCTCGGGAACCCCCTCGCCGTCACGCCGGAGCGGGAGACCTCCGCCACCGACGACGATGTCCTGTAGAGCATCGGAGAGGTGATGCCGTCGGCCGCCTGGATCGCCGGGCTCCTCGTCGGCGGCTTTCTCCTCGGCTACGTCTCCCGCGCCTTCCTCGTCTGGTGGCGCCACGAGGACACCGACGAGGAGGAGTTCGACCGGGTCTTCTCGACGGCGATCAGCCACCTGATCGCCGGCAGGTCGTCGGAGGCGATGGACGAGCTCACGCGCGCGGCGCGGATCCGGACGGACGTCATCGGCGTGTACCTGATCCTCGGCGATCTTCACCGGGATCGAGGGCAGTTCGACCGGGCGCTCCGCATCCACGGGTCGCTTCTCGGCAGGAGCGACATGAGCCGGGCCGAGCGGGCGCTGGCCCTCTCGAGCCTCGGCGAGGACTACCGCCTCGCGGGGCTGACGGACCGCGCGCGCGATGCGTACAGGCAGGCAATCGAGATCGAGGCGAGGTCACCGATGGCGCTGAAGGGGCTTCTGAGGTTCGAGATCGAGGAGCGGAACTGGGCGGCGGCGGTCGAGCACGAGGAGAAGGTGCTCAGGATCGAGCCGGCGCGGAGCGGGCGGACGCTCTCCTTCCTTTATTACGAGATGGGGATGGAGGCGCTCCGGGCCGACGACGAGAAGGGGGCTTTCCGGGCGCTGCAGAAGGCGATCGCGGTGGACGAGCGAGTCTTCCCGGCCTACCTGTACCTGGGCGATCTGCACCACAAGGCGGGGCGGGCGAAGAAGGCGATCGAGTCGTGGGAGAAGATCGTCGAGCTCGAGCCCCGGCTGCTCCACCTCGTCTACGACCGGCTCGAGCAGGTCTGCGCCGAGCAGGGGGAGCGGGAGCGCCTCGATCAGACATGCCACCGCGTCGCCGGACGGGACCCCTCGGACTGGCGGGTGCGGCTCCTCCTCGCGGAGAAGGAGAACGACCGCGGGAACCCCGAGGCCGCTTATCGGTATCTTCTGGATGCGGCCCGGGCGCACCCGGGGTCTGCGAGCGTCCACAGGGCGCTCTGGCGGATGGCCGCGTCCCGCGGCCCCGATCGGCGGGTCACGCGCGAGTTGGCCGACCTGATCCAGGGGGGCGATCTCTTCGTCGACGCGATCGTCTGCGGCACTTGCCGATTCCGCTCCCGGACCTACCTTTGGCGCTGCCCGCAGTGTCACGAGTGGGACACGTTCAGGGAGGAGAACCCTCCCCTGCCGCCGCCGGCGGACAGAATCGGAACGGGGCCGGCACCCCCGGGAGCGTTTGATGCGTCGTGATGTGAAGACCTTCGTCGGCTCGGCGCTCGTCGAGGCGCCGGCCGGCCAACTCGGCCCCCTCACCCTCCCCTCCCTCATCCACGACGTCTGCGAGGAGAAGAACACCGGCTACCTCGCGGTCCGCGACGGCGACATCGAGAAGTCGGTCTACGTCGACTCGGGGGGGATCGTCTTCGCCCGATCCAACGACAAGGAGGATCGCCTCGGCTCCCTGCTCATCAAGCGCGGCATGGTCTCGGCGCGGCAGATGGAGCAGGCGGTGCGCGCGGCGCAGGAGTCGGGAAAGCGTCTCGGCGGCGTGCTCGTGGAGCGCCACACCATCCGGCCGCAGGATCTGACGTGGGGGGTGAGAGAGCAGGTGAAGGAGATCGTCGTGGGGCTCTTCTCCTGGACTCACGGCACGTACGCGATGCACTTCGGCCCGCTCCCGAGCGACGAAGTGATCACGCTCAAGATGTCCACGGGCGACATCATCCTCGAGGGGGTGAAGGGGATCGGCGAATGGATCCGGATCCAGCTCGCCGTCGGCGGCCTGGACGCCCGGTACCAGGTCAGCCCACGCCTCGACGAGATGGGGCGCACGATGAACCTGAGCCTCGACGAGTGGACCCTTCTGTCGCGCTGCGAGCAGGCGGTGGAGCTGGGCGTTCTGTGCGAGGTGTCGCCGATGAAGGACTTCGACGTCTGCCGCCTGGTGTGGGCCTTCACGGTCGTCGGGATGCTGAACCGCCTTTCATAGCGGACGGCCCGCGCTCTAGAATGCGCGGATGAGACGAACCCTCCCGCTCGCCCTCCTCGCCGTCGTCGCCGTCGCCGTCACCCACTCCCCGGCCGGTCCCGCACCGGCCTCGGCGAACCCGCGATCTCCAATCGGATCCTGGCGCGCCGCCGTCGTCTCCCCGGGTGGCGACATCCCCTTCGGCCTCGTCGTCGAGAAGGGGGTCGGCCCGCTCTCGGCCTATGTCGTCAACGGCGACGAGAAGGTCCTCTTCACCTCCGTGAACATCTCCGGCGCGAAGCTGACCCTTCGATTCGATCACTACGACTCGCAGATCGTCGCCGAGATCTCGGCGGACGGAGCGTCGATGACCGGAACGTGGACGAAGCAGGCGGGGAAGGATCGACCGGTGATGCCGTTCACGGCCCGCCGCGTCTCGACGCCGGCGCGCTTCGATCCGAGAGGCGCCGCCTCGGGGGCCGCGTCGGTGAGCGACGTCAGCGGATCGTGGGACGCCGTGTTCGTGGACGACGATGGAAAGTCCCCCGCCACCGCCGAGCTGAAACTGACGGGCGAGCGGCTGCTCGGCACCTTCCTCACGCCGACCGGGGATTACCGATATCTCGAGGGGGACTACGGCGCCGGCGTGCTGAGGCTGTCGTGCTTCGACGGCGGGCACGCCTTCCTCTTCGTCGCGAAGGCGCGCGGGGACGGCACGCTCGCCGGGGATTTCTGGTCGCGCGGCGCCTATCACGCGACGTGGACGGCATCGAGGTCGAAGCCCTCCATCAGCTTGCTGCCCGACTCCTTCGCCATGACGGCGCTCAAGAACCCGACGGGCCGCCTGAGCTTTGCATTCCCGGACCTCGACGGGAAGAGGGTCTCCCTCGCCGACGCGCGCTTCAAGGGGAAGGTCGTCCTCGTGGACGTCTTCGGCTCGTGGTGCCCCAACTGCAACGACCAGGCGCCGGTCCTCGAGGAGCTGTACGCGAGGTACCACGCGCGGGGCCTCGAGATCGTCGGCCTCGCCTACGAGATGACGGGTGAGGCGGCGCGCGACGCCGTCTTCGTCCGCAAGTACGCCGAGCGGCATCACGTCTCGTACCCGCTCCTCCTCGCGGGAACGAGCGACAAGGCGGAGGCGTCGGCGACGCTCCCCGACCTTTCGGGAGTCCTCGCCTTCCCCACTCTGGTCTTCGTCGGGCGCGAGGGCGAGGTCAAGGCGATTCACACGGGGTTCGCCGGGCCGGGAACGGGGGCGCACTTCACCGAGCTGAAGGCGCAGTACGTGAAGCGGATCGAGGAGCTGCTCGGCTCCTAGCGCTTCGCCTCGGGGGCGACCGCCGGGAACTCGATCCGGTGGGCCATCAGCTTCTCGATCTCGTCGGCGTCGGTCGGCACGCAGGCGCTGAGCGTCTCGCTCCCGGACTCCGTCACGAGGAGGGTGTCCTCGATCCGGACGCCGAATCCCCTGTCCGGGAGGTACGCCCCCGGCTCGACCGTCAGGACCATCCCCGCGGCGAGGATCGTGTCGTCCGGCGAGACGTCGTGCACGTCGAGGCCGACGTAGTGGCAGCAGCCGTGGAGGATTCTGTCGGCGAGGCCGGCCTTGTCGAGGACCTTCTTCACGTTCTCGTTGAGCTCGCGGATGCGCACCCCGGGACGGACCATCGCCTTCGTCTCGTCCTGAGCCTTCAGCACGGCGTCGTAGACGCGGCGCTGCTCCGCGGAGAAGTGCCCGTTCGCGGGGAAGGTCCGCGTCACGTCGGTCGCGTAGCGGGCGTACTCGGCGCCGGCGTCGATGAGGACGACCTCGCCGTCCTCGACGCGCCGCTCGTTGCGAAAGTAGTGCAGGGTGCACGAGTTCGGCCCGGAGCCGACGATGGCCGGGTAGGAGGCGTAGCGTGCCCCCTCCCGGGTGAAGACGTACTCGAGGATCGCCTCCAGCTCGAACTCCCACATCCCGGGCCGCACCATCTGCATCGCGGCCCGGTGGGCGTCGCAGGTGATCGACGCGGCGCGGCGCAGCGCCACGATCTCCTCCGGCGACTTGACGACGCGCAGGCGCGCCATCGCCTCCTTCGCCGCGAGGACCCTGATGGACGGATACCTCTCCTTGACCTCCGACGCGAGCTTCGACTCCTCGGTGTCGAGGGCGTCGAGGGAAGGCGGGGTGTAGTCGAGGAGGAGGACCGCCGCGCGCTGGAGGAGCGCCGAGAGAACGGACCGCATCGTCTCGTGCTCGCCGACGCTTCCGGGATCTCCCTGACCGCTCCCCCGGAATCCGGTCAGATCGATCGTGCGCTGCCTCTCGGCGTCGGACTTCGACGTGGCGGGGTCGATCCCGCCGGGGCCGAGCGGGGTCCCCGACCACTTCTCGGTGGCCGGGTTGCGGCGCGGGAGGTAGAGCTGCTCGCTCGCCTTGTCGGCGGAAAAGTGAAGGATGAGGCCGGCTCCCGGCGTCTGGATCCCCGTCAGGTAATAGAAGTCGCTCGTCTGCCGGAACTCCTCGAGCTCCGGATCCGGCGCTCCCGGGAGATAGAGGACCGCCGACTCGCCGGCCTTCAGCTCCTTCCGGAGCTCTGCCACCAGACGGTCGCGCCGCCCGCGGGTCAGCTCCGGGGAGAGGGTCACGAGGGACGCTGGGTCCGCCGCCCGGACGGAAGCCGGGGCGGCGAGGGCTGCCACGAGGGCCATCGCGAGAATCGCCGGGAGGGATCGTCTCATCGGCGCACGATACCACAGGGTGGGCCCGTCCCCGCCCATGGCACGCGCCTCGCAGTCGGCCGGCTGCCGCCCGCACGAACCCGGGGCTCGATCGGGCCGAAACGCGGCGTATCTTTTGAATCGACGCGGGTTCACGCGGCGGGAGATCGGCGAGTCGCCGACCTCACTTGAGGACAGGAGGTCGTCTTGACGGCCTCCAAAACACGGTGGTACGGTTCGTCGCTCGACCGTCCAAAGGAGTCCTTCCCCATGGCCGCCCGCAAACTGCAGTTCGTCACCCTGACCTTTGCCCTCACCTTCGTGGTCGTCACGCTGATGGTCGCCGCGACGGGGGCCGGAAGCGCCTCGCGCCCGGAGACCCGCATCCCCGTGGCCGCGGCCCCCGATACGGGGACCGTGACCCCGGCGCAGCGCGGAGGCTCCCCGGAGATCCCGCAGGCTCGCCCCGACGCGGTCGTCGTGGTGCCGAGCTTCGCCGACATCGCCGAGAAGGCGAACCCGGCGGTCGTGAACATCACCGCCACCGAGATCGTGCGATCGGGCGACAAGAAGAAGTTCGAGGGGCACGCCCCCTTCGAGTTCTTCTTCCCGAACCCCGACGGCCGGCCCAAGGGAGATCAGGACGAGGGGGACCCGGAGCGGCAGGATCACGGCGGATCGGGCTTCGTCATCAGCGACGACGGCTACATCCTCACCAACTACCACGTCATCGAGGACGCCGACCGGGTCAACATCCGCCTTCTGAGCGACAACCACGACTACGTCGCGAAGGTCGTCGGCGCAGACCCCGACACCGACCTCGCCATCGTCAAGATCGACTCCGACCACAAGCTCCCCACGATCCCCCTGGGCGATTCGGATCGCATGAGGGTGGGCGACTGGGTCCTCGCGATCGGGAACCCCCTCGCATACGAGCACACCGTCACCGTCGGCGTCGTCTCCGCGAAGGGGCGCAAGCTCTACGCGATGAACCGCGACACGTCGCTCGACAACTTCATCCAGACCGACGCCGCCATCAACCGCGGCAACTCCGGCGGCCCGCTCCTGAACGCGCGCGGCGAGGCGATCGGCATCAACGCCGCCATCACCGTCTCCGCCCAGGGGATCTCCTTCGCCATCCCGATCAACATGGCGAAGGACATCATGTCGCAGCTCATGAGCAAGGGTAAGGTGGAGCGCGGCTTCCTCGGCGTGGAGATCCGGGACATCGATCGCGACCTCGACGCCGAGAAGCGCGAGTACTTCCGCCTCACGGGGAAGAAAGGGGCGTTCGTCGAGCTGGTCCGCCCCGGCCTCCCGGCCGACCGCGCGGGCCTGAGACGCGGCGACGCGATCACCACCGTGGACGGGAAGCCCCTGGGCTCGAGCGACGACCTCATCCGCATGATCAGCGCGAAGGCCCCCGGCCAGAAGGTCTCCCTGGGAATCGTCCGCGACGGCAAGGAGCAGACGCTCAACGCCGAGCTGATGGATCGATCCACGGGGGCCGTCAACGCCAGGCTCGACTCCGAGGGGTCGCCCGAGGCGCCCGAGGCGCCCGTGAAGACCCTCGACAAGAACCTCGGCCTCGTGCTGCACGAGATCTCGCCCGAGATCCGCCGCGAGTACCGCATGGGACCCGAGATCGAGGGGCTCGTCATCGTGCACGTGACGACCACGAGCCAGGCGTGGGAGAAGGGGCTGCGGGAAGGCGACGTCATCACCGAGGTGAACCGCAAGTCGGTGACCGACATGGACTCGTTCCGCGCCGCGACGAAAGAGATGAAGACCGGCTCGCTCGTCAACCTGTACGTCGTCGGTCAGGGCGCGTCCCGCTTCGTCACGCTCCGGGTCGAGGAAGAATGAAGCCACGGCTCCTCGTCATCGACGACGAGCCCGACATCAGAAAAACGCTCAAAATGACCCTCGAGTACGAGGGTTACGAGGTCCTCACCGCCTCGTCTGGGAACGAGGGGCTCGAGCGCGCCCGCGTCGACCGTCCCGACGCCATCCTCCTCGACATCAAGATGCCCGGCCTCGACGGGCTGGAGGTCCTCGAGCGGCTGAAGGGGCAGGCCGGGGACTCCGCGGTGCTGATGATCTCCGGCCACGGGGACATCGCCGACGCGGTGAGAGCGACGCGCCTCGGCGCCATCGACTTCCTCGAGAAGCCCCTCGAGCAGGAGCGGCTCTCCCTCGCCATCCGCAACGCCCTCGAGCAGCGGCGGCTCAAGTCCGAGGTCGCCCAGCTCCGCAGGGCCGACGAGTCGCGCTTCGAGCTGGTGGGCGCGAGCCGCGCGATGGTGGCGCTGAGGGGCGTCATCAAGAGCGCCGCCCCCACCAACGCGACCGTCCTCATCACCGGCGAGAGCGGCACCGGGAAGGAGCTGGTCGCCCGCGCCCTGCACAAGGAGAGCCCGCGGGCCGAGACCACCTTCATCAAGGTGAACTGCGCGGCAATCCCCGAGGATCTCATCGAGAGCGAGCTGTTCGGCCACGAGCGCGGATCGTTCACCGGCGCCTCGGGGCGACAGATCGGGAAGTTCGTCCAGGCGGACAAGGGGACGATCTTCCTCGACGAGATCGGCGACATGAGCGCGCGGACCCAGGCGAAGGTGCTGAGGGTCCTCGAGACCGGTGAGGTCGAGCCCGTCGGCGCGGCGCGCGTGATCGTCGTGAACGTGCGCGTCATCGCCGCGACGAACAAGGACCTCGCCGCCGAGATCCGGAAGGGGACGTTCCGCGAGGATCTCTACTTCCGGCTCAAGGTCATCCCGATCACTCTCCCGTCCCTGCGCGAGCGGCCGGAGGACATCCCCGAGCTCATCGGCCACTTCGTCGGCATGTACGCGCGCGAGAACAACCTCAAGCCGAAGACCCTGACGCCCGCCGCCGTCTCGGCCCTCTCCCGCATGCCGTGGAAGGGGAACGTGCGCGAGCTCAGGAACACCGTCGAGCGGATCCTGATCATGACGCCGAAGGAGACGATCGACGCCGCGGACCTCCCCGGCGAGGCGATGGAGGCCGCGGGCGGCACGGGGATGCCGGCGCCGGCCGCCTTCGCGACGCTCCGCGAGTTCAAGGAGGTCGCCGAGAAGGCGTTCATCATCGCGAAGCTCGAGGCGAACGACTGGAACATCTCGAAGACCGCGAAGGAGATCGACACCCCCCGGAGCAACCTCTACAAGAAGCTCGAGCAGTACGGCCTCGCGAAGGAAGATCGGGATCAGGAGGGCGAGGCGGCGGAGGAGCCGGACTGATCCGCACTCTCAACGACATCTTCCTTCACTCGATCACGACGCACGCGAAGCCGGACGCGGTCGTCCACTTCACGCCGTCGGGGGCGCGGGGCCTCGACTCGCGATCCGTCCTCGAGGCGGTGACGCGCCTGACCCTCGCTCTGCGCGCCGACGGCCTTCCGCGCGGGGCCCGCGTCGCCATCCTCTCCGAGAACCGCCCCGAATGGCTCCTGGCCGACTACGCCCTCCTCGCGGCGGGGGGGGTGTCGGTGCCGATCTACACCACCCTCTCGCCGGCGCAGATCGAGTACATCCTGTCGAACTCCGGCGCGTGGGGGATCGTCGTCTCGTCGGCGGGTCTGCTGAAGATCGTCGAGGAGATGCGCGGCCGGCTCCCGCGCCTCGAGCAGGTCATCGTCATGGACGACGTCCCCGCGGCGGCCGGCGCGATCCGATCGTTCAAGGAGGTCGTGAAGCGCGGCGCGGAGCTGAAGATGCGGGATCCCGACGCCTTCCGGAGGATGTCGGCGAGTGTCCAGCCCGAGGACCTCGCGAGCATCATCTACACCTCCGGCACCACCGGTCCGCCGAAGGGGGTCATGCTGACCCACGGCAACTTCGTCTCGAACATCGAGGCGATCGGCGCCCTCTTCGACTTCACGCCCGCGGACCGCGCGCTCTCGTTCCTCCCCCTCTCCCACGTCTTCCAGCGGACCGCCGACTACCTCTTCATGCGCTACGGCGTCACGATCGTCCACGTCTCGATGGAGCACGTCCCCGAGGCGCTGACGGCGATCCGCCCGAACGTCATCGCCAGCGTGCCCCGCCTCTTCGAGAAGATGCGCGAGAAGGTCGAGGCGCACGTCGCGGCCTCGTCGCTGCGACGCCGGCGCCTCTTCGCGTGGGCCGTCGAGGCCGGGCGGGCCGTGAACCTCTCCCCGCTGACGGGGGGACCTTCCCCTTCTCTCCTCATGCGGGCCCGCTACGCCGCCGCCGACCGGCTGGTTCTGAGGCGCGTTCGCTCCCGCCTCGGCGGCCGCCTGCGCCACGCCATCTCGGGAGGCGCCCCGCTGCCGCGAGAGGTCCTCGAGTTCTTCACGTCGATGGGGGTCCGCATCGTGGAGGGGTACGGCCTCACGGAGACCTCCCCCGTGATCGCGATCAACGACCCGAAGGGGATCCGCCCCGGCAGCGTCGGCCGGCCGCTCGCGAACACCGAGGTCCGCATCGCGGAGGACGGCGAGATCCTGGCGCGGGGGCCGGGCATCATGCAGGGCTACTTCAACGACGAGGAGTCCACGGGGCGCGCCCTCGAGGGGGGATGGTTCCACACGGGCGACATCGGGGCGCTCGACGCGGCCGGGTATCTGTCGATCACCGATCGCAAGAAGGACCTCATCGTCACCTCGGGGGGGAAGAACGTCGCCCCGCAGCCGATCGAGAGCGCGCTCCGCGCGACGGGGATCATCGCGCAGGCGGTCGTCCTGGGGAACGCGCGGCGATTCGTCTCGGCGCTGCTCGTCCCGGAGCGCGAGGCGCTCGCGCGCCTGTGCGAGACCCTGGCGATCCCGGCCGCGCCGATCGAGAGCCTCCTCCCCCGCCCGGAGATCGTCGCCGCCTTCGAGCGGGTCGTCGCCGAGGCGCTCCGCGACTTCGCGCAGTACGAGCAGATCCGGCGCTTCACGCTGCTGCCGAGGGAGTTCTCGATCGAGGACGGCGAGCTGACCCCCACGCTCAAGATCCGCCGCCGCGTCGTCGAGGAGAAGCACCGCGCGGCGATCGAGTCGATGTACCGGGATGGGCCGGCGGGCCCGTCGTGATCCGGCCGCTCGCGGAACGCCCGCAGATCCTCGCCGGCGCCCGCACCCCCTTCGTCCGGGCCTTCGCCGACCTCGCGCGGGTGCCGGCGAAGGAGCTGGCCGCCGCGGCGATCCGCGAGGCGGTGGCGCGATCGGGGCTGGCCCCGGAAGACGTCGACGCCGTCGTGGTGGGAAACGTCGCCGGACCAGCCGACGCCCCGAACATCGCGAGGGTCGCCTCCCTTCTCGCGGGGCTCCCGGAGTCCGCCCCCGCCGTCACCGTCAACCGGAACTGCGCCTCGGGGCTCGAGGCGGTGATCCACGCCGCCCGTCTGATCGAGCTCGGCGAGGCCGAGGTCGTCGTCGCGGCCGGCGTCGAGTCGATGTCGTCGATCCCTCTCTTCTTCCGCGAGGAGGCGCGGGAGATCTTCCTCGCGGCCGGGCGCGCGAAGTCGATCCCGGCGCGCGCCGCGATCCTCTCGCGACTGAGGCCGCGCCACGTCAGCCCGATCTCGGGGCTCGAGATCGGCCTCACCGATCCGTGCTGCGGGCTCAACATGGGGGAGACCGCCGAGATCCTCGCCGCCGAGTTCCAGGTCCCTCGCGAGGCGCAGGATCTCTTCGCCCTCCAGAGCCACCGCGACGCCGTCGCCGCCGCGCCGAAGCACGCCGAGGAGATCGCGCCGTACTTCGTCCCCGGAGCGCTCGTCGCGGCCGACGTCGGCCCTCGCCCCCAGCAGACCCTCGAGGCCCTGGCGAAGCTCAGACCGGTCTTCGATCGGCACCTCGGCACCGTCACCGCCGGGAACGCCTCGCCGCTCACCGACGGCGCCGCCGCCCTCGTCCTCGCAACCCCGGCGCGCGCCGCCCGGCGCGCGCGCCCCGCGGCGCCCCTCGGCACCCTTCGCGCCTCCGCGACCGTGGGCCTCTCGCCGCGGAGAATGGGCCTCGGCCCCGCCGTCGCGATCCCGCGCGCCCTGGCGGCCGCGGGAGTGACGCTCGCCGACGTCGATCTCTTCGAGATCAACGAGGCTTTCGCCGCGCAGGTGATCGCGTGCCTCGCCGCCCTCGCCTCGGAACGCTTCTGCCGCGACGAGCTCGGCCTCCCGTCGCTCTTTGGCGAGATCCCGCGCTCGCGGCTGAACGTGAACGGCGGGGCGGTCGCGCTCGGCCATCCCGTCGGCGCCTCGGGGGCGAGGCTCGTCCTCTCGATCCTGATGGAGATGCGACGGCGCCAGGCGAAGCTCGGCGTCGTCTCCCTCTGCATCGGCGGCGGTCAGGGGATGGCCGCGGTGGTGGAAGCGCCATGAGCCCGGATTCCGGTTCCTCCAGCTCGGGGGTCACCTGGACGATTGACGCGGCCGGGCGCGCCACGATCCTGTTCGACACGCCGGGCCAGAAGGTGAACCTCATCGACCCCGACGTCCTCACCGCCGTCGGCGAGGCGATCGCCTATTTCATGCGGCGCGGCGACGTGAAGAGCCTCGTCATCGCGAGCGCGAAGCCGGGCACCTTCGTCGCGGGCGTCGACGTGAAGCAGGTCCCGTCGGTCAAGTCGGTCGAGGAGGGTCGCCGGAAAGCGATCATCGGGCAGAACGTCTGGAACGCCATCGCCGCCGCCCCCTTCCCGACGGCCGCGGCGATCGCGGGGGCCTGCCTCGGCGGCGGCCTCGAGCTGGCTCTGGCCTGCAACCTCCGCGTCGCCGCCGACGCCGACGAGGTCCAGATCGGCCTCCCCGAAGTGCGCCTCGGCATCGTCCCCGGCTGGGGCGGGACGCAGCGCCTCCCCCGGCTCGTCGGCCTCCCACTGGCGCTCCAGATGATCCTCACCGGACGAAGCCTCTCCGCCCGCGAGGCGAAGCGCGCGCGCCTCGTCGACGCCGTCGTCCCCGCCGAGCGCGTCCTCGCCGCCGCCCGCGAGCTTCTCGCCCGCGGGAAGCGGCGGCGTTCCCTCGGCGCGGGGCAGCGCCTTCTTTTCCGGGCGCCGTTCCGACACTTCATCCTCTCGCGCGCCGCCGCCTCGGCGCGGAAGGCGACCGGCGGCCACTACCCGGCCCCCTTCGCCGCCATCGACGCGATCGGCTGGGGGCTGGCCCACGGCATCGCCGAAGGGCTCGCGCGCGAGGCCGACCTCGTCGGCGGGCTCGTGACGGGGCCGGTCAGCCGGAACCTGGTGCGCGTCTTCCTCGCGATGCGCGCCGGCGAAGAGGACGCTCCGGGCTCGACGCCCGTCGCCGCCCCCCGATCGATCGGAATCCTCGGCGCGGGGGTCATGGGCGGCGCGATCGCCGCCGTCGCCGCCGGGCGAGGCCTCGCGGTGCGCCTCCGGGACGTCGCCGCCCCCCCGCTCGCCCGCGGCCTCGGCGAGGCGCACTCGATCCTCTCCGGCCGCGGCTCGAGGCGCCGGCCGAAGGAGTGGACCATCGCCCGCTTCCACCGGATTTCCCCCTCGCTCACGCTCGACGGCTTCGAGGCGGCCGATTTCGTCCTCGAGGCGGTGGTCGAGGACCTCGAGATCAAGCGCGCCGTCCTCGCCGATCTCGAGCCGCGGGTGAGCGACGCGTGCGTTCTCGCCACGAACACCTCGTCCCTCTCCGTCGCCGACATCGGCGCGCGCCTCGCGCGACCCGACCGGTTCGTCGGCCTCCACTTCTTCAACCCGGCGGACCGGATGCCCCTCGTCGAGATCGTGAGGGGGCCGGCCACCTCCCCCCACACCGTTGCGGTCGCGCGCGCCCTCGCGAAGAAGATGGGAAAGACCCCCGTCGTCGTCTCCGACGCCCCCGGGTTCGTCGTCAACCGGCTGCTGATGCCGTACCTCGCCGAATCGCTCCAACTCCTCGCGGCGGGCGGCGACGTCGTCGCGATCGATCGCGCCCTCGAGCGATTCGGGATGCCGATGGGCCCCTTCGCCCTCCTCGATCAGATCGGCCTCGACGTGGCGGCGAAGGTCTCGAAGGTCCTCTCCGCCGCCTTCGGCGATCACCTCCCCGAGGACCACGCCCTCGCGGTGCTCGCGGGGGCGGGGTCGCTCGGGGTGAAGAGCGGCGCCGGCTTCTACGCCTACGCCTCGGGGAAGAGGCGCGGCGTGCGGGAGGCTGCGGTCTCCGCGGTGCGCGGCACGGGCGGTGCCGCGGGCGCGGTCCCGGGGGCGGACGCCGCCGTCACGCGCCTTCTCTACCCGATGATCAACGAGGCGGCGCGCATCCTCGACGAGGGGGTGGCCCCCGACGCGCGGACGGTGGACGTCGCGATGATCCTCGGGACGGGGTTCCCGCCGTTCCTTGGGGGGCCTCTCCGCTGGGCCGACGGGATCGGAGCGGCCGGGATCGCGCGCGCGCTCGCGGCGTCGGGCCTCGCGAGGCTCGCCCCCTGCGCGCGCCTCTCGCGCATGGCGGCGGACGGGTCGAGCTTCCACGCCGGGGGGTGATGCCCCTTTCCATTCGAAAGAGGCCGTCCGGCCCGGTGCTATAATTCGCGGCGCTTCCGATGACCCCCGCCATCACATCACGGAGAACCCACATGACACGGCGCACCCTCGTGCTCTTCGCCCTCGCCGCCCTCGTCTGCTCGTTCGCCGCCTCGCCCGCGCGCGCCGCCATCGCGACGAGCGCGGACTTCCAGCGCGTCTGCGACGAGTTCTACAAGATCGATCTCGATCCGGCGCGCGTCCACGACGTGACGAACGCGACGCTCACGCGCGACATCGGGACGATCCGGATGACGAAGGGGGTCCTCATCTTCTCGAAGGCGATCGAAGGGGTGACCCCGATCGCCGTCTTCATCGGGGAGGGCTCCTTCACCGTGACGCCGGTCCGCAAGATGGATCGCGACATGCTGAACATCGCCGCGAAGGACCATCTCAACAAGGACGTCGGCGGGATGATCAACACGAAGATCACGGAGGCGTTTCTCGTCGCGTTCGACAGCGCGTGGGACGACCTGAAGCCGGGACTCTCAGCGCCGAGAGCCGCGACCGGCGACGAGATGGAGCATGCGCGGAAGATCCTGAAGGATCGGCTCCAGGTGCTCGACACGATCCAGGCCGACGACCCCGAGGGGGATGTCATCACCGCGGCGCTGAAGCAACCCGGGCAGAGGGCTGCGTTCCGGGCACACGTCAATACGGCCGACTACGGATGGTTTCTCTTCGGATGGGCCCCGGAGCGCACGTACGAGGTGCTGCTCGCGGCGATCGAGCCTATCGGGGCCTTCCTGCGGCCGATCCCGCTCATCGTGGGGCACAGGAAGGCGGACCTCGATCAGGCGGGTCGATACGTCGCCGATCCGAACACCGATCTCCACGAGATCCTCAGGGTCAAGCGATACCGTATGACCCTCGAGATCCCTGACCTGCAGATGATCAACATCGACGTGGACGTGACGTTCACCCCCAAGGTGGACGGGCTTCAGCTTGTACCGTTCGACCTCGTCAGTGACACGCGCGGGCCGAGGTGGGACAGCCGGGCGAAGTGGATCGACGTCAAGTCGGTGAAGGACGCCGCAGGGAACGAGCTTCCCGTCCTCCACCGGAAGAACGTCGCCCTCGTCCTCCTCAAGGAGACGGCCGGAAAGGACAAGGACGTCACGCTGAGCTTCAGGCTCGCGGAGAACACGATCGAGCAGATCAGCAACGTGTCGTACTCGCTCTTGAACACCTTCCCATGGTTCCCGAAGTACGGATACCTCGGCGGAGAGTCCGAGATCGACTGGACGATCAAGACGATTAAGCCCCTCTCGGCGACCGGATCGGGCAAGACGGTGAAGACGTGGGAGGAGGACAAGTACAACGCCCTCCAGATGATCTTCGATCGCCCTGTGGTCTTCCCCAGCATCATCTTCGGCCGGTTCCAGACGGAGAACGGCGAGTACGACTCCACTCTGAACGGGGCGAAGATCCCTCTCATCGTGCACTTCTGGCCCAACACGATCTTCACCGTTCCGACCGACCGGGGAACCGTCGACTTCGAGGTCAACGTCCCGGCGACGAAGCCAAAGGACGTCATCAACGAGGGGAAGGAGATAATCAAGTTCCTAGAGGGGCTCTACGGCCCCTTCCCCTACGAGAAGCTCGATGTGGCCATGATGTCGCCGGGCCTCGGCTTCGGTCAGTCGCCGCCCGCCTTCGTCCAGCTCACAGGCGAGGCTTTCATGTCCTCGGCGCAGATCGCGAGCGCGCCCGGAGTCCCGCTGAGGGCAGACTTTTTTCATGGCTTCTTCTCGCACGAAGTCGCCCATCAGTGGTGGGCGCACAAGGTGAGCTGGATCACCAACGAGGACCAGTGGCTGTCGGAGTCGTACGCGGAGTATTCGGCAGGTCTCTATGTGCTGAGCTACCTCGGCAAGGCGGCGTTCGACCAAAAGATGAAAATCTGGAAGGACGATGCACGGATCGGCGATCCGCACGCGTCGATCGCCTGGTGCAACAACGTCGCCGGTCCGCAGGCGGGACTCTGGCGCCAGTACCTCATCTACGACAAGGGGCCGTACGTCGTCCACATGCTCCGGATGCAGATGGGCCTCGAGAACTTCAAGAAGGCGATGCAGGCCGTCTTCACGAAGTATCCGTATCAGCAGATCACGACCGATCAGCTCCAGAGAGAATGCGAACTGGCGCTCGGGTACAAGCTCGACTACTTCTTCGACCAGTGGTTCCGCGGAACCGGCATTCCGACGATCGATTACTCCTGGACCGACGAGCCGACGCCGGACGGCAAGCACCTCGTCTCGATCAAGATCTCTCAGCGCGACAAGGCCAATTTCAAGCAGATCCTCATGCCCGTCTACATCTACTTCAAGGGGCAGAAAGAGCCGCTCATCAAGGCGCGCCCCGTCGTGAAGGCCGACGACGTGTACCAGCTCAAGCTCCCCGAGAAGCCCGTGAAGATCACCCTCGACGAGGATCACGACATCCTCGCCGACATGATCCCCAGCGGGGAAGGGACCGGCCAGTAGCCGGGAGCGCGGAAGGGAACCCGGAATGCCCGCAGCGTACGAGGCCGTGATCGGCCTCGAGGTCCACGCGCAGCTCAGGACGAGGACGAAGATCTTCTGCGGGTGCCCGACGCGCTTCGGCGCGGCCCCCAACACGCAGACGTGCCCCGTCTG
>JACPZX010000105.1 GCA_016195325.1 Acidobacteriota bacterium | reverse complement strand
GGAATCCCAGCGATTCGGGTTCTTCCAGTCCTCGGGCGGCTCCGGCGGCTCGTCCGGGAGTGTCGCGCTGCTTGGAGGATTCTGGAGGCACTTCAGGATGTCGGTCACCTCCGGCGGGGATACACCCCGGCTCACATCCGCCTCGATCATCGACTGGTACTCGGGGTGTCTCTGGAAGACCTCACAGATTGCCGGGAGAATGTCTCTTTGGTAGTTCCACTTCGGCTTGTAGCCCGGAACTGGAGGAAGGCGCAGATCCAGCATCGCCGCACTGATGTTTTCGCGTTTGAACTCGATCGAACCGCGTGACCGGGACGCGAGTTTCGGCTGGAGCGAACGTAACAGCGCCGCTTTGTTGATCGGTCTGCCTTCGATCACGAGACGCAGCATTTCGAAGTAGTCGCGCACAATCTCTCGAAGCTCGCTCGTCGACCATTTCTCGGGCATGAGAACCTCAGCGCGATCGAGCCGAATCGGCGGCATGTCCGCCGAGCCGGTCCAGCACCTTTCGATGCACCCCCCCGAACGCCCCGTTCGACATCACCAGGACGACGTCGCCCGGGCGCGTCTCCTCGGCGACGTGTGCCACGATGGCGTCGACCGTGGGGATGTAGAGCGCGTCGAGGCCCCGGCCCCTGAGGTCCGCGACGAGCTTCTCGGCGTCGAAGCGCTCGCCCTCCGGAGCGCGCTCGGGGTGATCGACGGCGGCGATGACGGTGCGATGGGCCGCATCGAACGCCGTCGCGTACTCCGCCTGGAAGACGCTGCGCCGCGTCGTGTTCGTGCGCGGCTCGAAGATGGCCCAGACGTCGCGCCCGGGGAAGCGCGAGCGGACTCCGCGGATCGTCTCGCGCACCGCCGTGGGGTGGTGGGCGAAATCGTCGAGGACCGTCACCCCCGCCGCCTCGCCGACGATCTCCTGCCGCCGGTGGACGCCGCGGAAGGTGACCAGCCCCGCCGCAATCTCCGCGTCGGCCAGGCCCAGCGACCGCGACGCCGCGATGACCGCGAGGGCGTTCGCGAGGTTGTGGCGACCCGTCATCGGCGTCGAGAAGCGCATCGGCGGACGGCCGGACGAAGACGCCTCGAACGTCATCCCCGAAGGCCCAGCGGAGATCTCCCGCCCTCGGAGCGACCCGGCATCGAGGCCGTACGTGACGACCGGCGCCCGCGCCGCCTCGGCCAGACGCACGACTCGCGGATCGTCGGCGCAGGCCACGAGAGTTCCGTCGGCCGGGACGATGGCGATGAACTTCCGGAAGGCCTCCTCGACCGCCTCGATCGACGCGAACATCTCGGCGTGGTCGTACTCGACGCTCGTCACGATCGCCGTGCGCGGGCGGTAGTGGAGGAACTTCGGCCCCTTGTCGAAGAAGGCCGTCTCGTACTCGTCCCCCTCGACGACGACGTGAGGCCCCGAGCCGAAGCGGTACGACCGCTCGCTGCCGATGAGGACGCCGCCGACGAGGAACGACGGATCGCGCCCGGAGGCGAGGAGGACGTGGCTCATCAGCGCCGACGTGGTCGTCTTCCCGTGCGTGCCGGCGACGACGATTGAGTGGCGCCCCTCGAGGACGAACTCGCCGAGGGCCTCGGGCATGCTGACGTGCGGGAGGCCCCGCGCGAGAAGCGCCTGGACCTCCGGGTTCGCGCGGCCGACGATGTTGCCGACCACGATCACGTCGGGCGCGGGGTCGAGGTTCTCGGCGCGGTACCCCTTGAGAATCGGGATCCCCATCGCCTCGAGCATCGTCGAGATGGGCGGGTAGACGTCGGCATCCGAGCCGCGGACGGCAAGGCCGGCGTCCTTCAGGAGCCCCGCGAGCGAGCCCATCCCGGTGCCGCAGATGCCGATGAGGTGCGCGGTGCGGGGCATCAGGCGAGGGACCGCGAGAGCGCCTGCACGCGATCCATCCAGCTCTTGAGCGAGGGGGCGTGGGAGCGGGGGACGCACTCGCCGCAGATCTCCTCGGCGAGCGTCGAGACGGAGCGGAGCGTGGACGAGAAGGGGGCGGAGCGCTTCAGCTCGCGCTGGGAGGCGAGGAGGTCCGCCAGCTCGTTCAATCCGGCGGCCAGGCTCGCGAGGATCGACTCGAGGACCTCCTCGTCGGGGACCTGCTGCGGCCGGTAGAGAAGGTCGTGCACGGTGCGCAGCTCCCCGACGAAGACGGTCGTGGCGCTCTCGATGCGCGCCATCATCCTCACGGGATCGACCGTTCGGCCTTCGCACGCTCCCGCGATCTGCTGCAGCTCCGAGAGGACGAGGTGCAGGTTCGATCGCACGCGGCCGAGCCGGTCCTCGAACGCGATCCGGTGGATCTCCTCGACCATGTCCTCCTGCTTCCGCGAGACGAGCTTCGAGATGACGCAGCCGAAGATGATGAGCCCCGCCGCCCCCTCGGCGATCGCGAGCGGCCGCGCCGGCCCGACGGGGACGACGTCCCCGTAGCCGATCGACAGGGCGGTCACGAAGCTGAAGTAGAGGGCCTGGAGAAATCCCTCGATCGACGCGTCGACAGGGTTGGAGCCGGCGAGGAGGCCGTGGCCGTGCCAGGTGTCGGCCAGCCAGTACAGGACGCCGAAGGCGAGGATGACGGCGAACCAGAGGGCGAAGAGGCCGCCGATCGTCCGCTCGGCGAGGAGATCGATCGCGGCCGCGGACACTCGCCTCGGGGCCGCCGCCGCTCCCGACTCGATACTCTCACCGCTCGCCTTCCAGTCGGCGAGACCTCCGGCATAGTGGCGCACGTCGGTGTAGCCCATGTCCCTCAGCAGGCCGACCGCCCGCGCGCCGGCGTCTCATGTGAAGCTGGCGCAGTAGACGGCGATCGACTGGGAGAGATCGGGAAGAACGGCGCGCGCGCGGGCGGGAAGATCGGCGAGCGGGAGGCTGACGGCCCCCGGGATGTGGGACGACTTGAAGGAGGCGCGCGCCAGCACGTCGACGATCCGGAGCGTGGCATCCGAGAGGCGCGATCGAATCTCGTCGCGCGAGATCTCGTGGGCCGATCCGGTGATCGTCGCTCCCATCGTCACTCCATCCAGACCTTGAGGGCGGCGAGCGTGGTCCCCTTCTCGTCGCTGCTGACCGGGTAGACGCAGAACTTCGAGCCGCTCCTGAGGTGGTAGACGATGATGGCTCCGAGGTCCGGGCGCGACGAGATGGTCGCGTCGCTCTGCTGGAAGGAGCCGCGCTGGCGCCCGTAGATCTCCCACATGGAGTTGAGCGCGAGGCTGTGGATGTTCGCGTCGGTCTTCGGGATGAAGGGATCGAACCTCACGATCTTGCCCGGCCAATGGAGGTTCGGGAAGACCGACACCTGAACCCTGGTCCCGCTGGCGATCGTGGCGGCGAACTGCTTCTCCGGGGCGTTCGGATCCGTCGCGGGGGCCTTCGACTTCGTGGCGGGTGCTTTGGATGGGGCCGCACCGGCCGCGGCGACGAAGGCGATCGCGAGCGCAAGCGCGAGGGTCGCGAGCCGGCGCAGGCCGATGGATCGGTGGGCGACATTTTCCGTGGCCATGGTGTGCCTCCGGGAGGACCTGCGGGTGCTTCAAGGATACTCCAACTCCGGCGTCGGTTAGAATGAGCCTTCCATGGACACGACCATCCTCTCGGCGCTCGGGGTCGGATTCAGCCTGGGCCTCAAGCACGCGCTCGACGCGGACCATCTCGCCGCAGTCGCCACCATGATCGGCGATCGGCGGCGGACGGTCCTCGGCGCGTCGCTCGTGGGGGTGAGGTGGGGTGTCGGGCATGCGGTCGCGCTCACGGCGGCGGGGCTCCTCGTGGTTTTCACGGGCCTCCAGATCCCTCCCGGCGTGGCGGCGACTCTCGAGGGCGTCGTCGGGGCTGTGCTGATCATTCTCGGCGCGAGGCTTCTGTGGGGCTTCCGTCGCGGCGCGGTCCTCCACAGCCACTCGCACGCGCACGGCGGGGGCGAGCACCTTCACCCGCACGTCCACCGTCCCGGGACCGACGCGGCTCACGCGACGCACCACGGGCTGCCGGCCGGCGCGCGGCTGATCGCGAGCCGCCCGGGCTCGAGCCTGAGGCCCTTCCTCGTCGGCCTCCTGCACGGGATGGCGGGGAGCGCGGCCCTCATGCTCTTCATCATCGCCACGATCCCGACCGCGGGAGCGAGGCTCACGTACATCGTCGTCTTCGCGATCGGCTCCACCCTCGGGATGGCCAGCATGAGCGCGCTCGTGGGTCTTCCGTTCGCCCTCGGGGGGGCGACGGCCGGCCGGATGCAGGCCACCCTTCGCGTCGCGGCGGGGCTCGTGAGCGTCGGGATAGGCCTCGCGATGGCCCTCGGCTTCCTCCTCGGGGCCTGAGCCCGCGGACACGCGCGAAACCCGGTGCTAGGCTTCAGGCTTCCGGCTCCCGCAGCGATCGAAACCCTTGAGAGCGCCGCGGCATCGAAAGGGGACTCATGGAGACCTACTACCATCCGAAAGACCTCGGACACTTCGCCGACATGGCGAAGGGCAACCCCGCGCTGTGGGAGAAGTTCATGGCCTACTACAGCGCCGTCTTCGCGGAAGGGGCGCTCACCGAGCGGGAGAAGGCCCTGATCGCGCTTGCGGTCGCGCACACCGTCCAGTGCCCCTACTGCATCGACGCGTACACGCAGGCGTCGCTCGAGAAGGGATCGAACGTCGAGGAGATGACCGAGGCGGTGCACGTGGCCTGCGCCATCCGCGGCGGATCCTCCCTCGTCCATGGCGTGCAGATGCGGAACGTGGCCGCGAAAATCTCGATGTAGGCGTCACCCGGAGGGCCCGTGCCCCTTCTGATCCGAACGCTCAAACAGCGGGACAATCCTCTCGCCTCCGCGAGGGAGCAGGTGCGCCGTCTCCAGGCGCCGGGCGAGGTCGCCCGGTTCGAGGATCGGATCGCCCGGGCCGGCCTGCAGCCTCTGGCGGCGAGCGGCATCACCACCTTTCAGATCAACGTCGGCAAGGTGTGCAATCAGACGTGCCGCCACTGCCACGTCGACGCCGGCCCCGATCGCCGCGAGGTCATGACGCCGGAGACGGCCGAGCTGTGCATGGCCGCCCTCGCGCGCACCGACATCCCCACCGTCGATATCACCGGCGGCGCTCCCGAGCTGAGCCCGAGCTTCCGCTACCTCGTCGAGGAGTCGCGCCGCCTCGGCCGGAGCGTCATCGATCGCTGCAACCTGACGGTTCTCCTGATCCCGTCGCAGGCCGACCTCGCGGCCTTTCTCGCCTCCCACAGGGTGGAGATCATCGCCTCCCTGCCGTCGTTCTCGTCGTCCCAGACCGACGCGCAGCGGGGCGAAGGGGTCTTCGACAAGTCGATCGAGGCGCTGCATCTCTTGAACGGGCTCGGCTACGGCCGGGAGGGGACGGGGCTCTCGCTCAACCTCGTGACGAACCCCGTGGGGGCCTTCCTTCCGGCGGGGCAGAGGTCCCAGGAGGCGCACTTCAAGGCGAAGCTCGCGCGCGAGCACGGCGTCGTCTTCAACCGGCTCTACACCATCACGAACATGCCGATCAGCCGCTTCCTCGAGTTCCTGATCGAGTCGGGGAACTACGAGGGGTACATGGAGCGGCTCGCCACCGCATTCAACTCCGCGGCGGCCGAAGGGGTCATGTGCCGCTACACCCTCTCCGTCGGGTGGGACGGCCGCCTGTACGACTGCGACTTCAACCAGATGCTGGATCTCACCGTCGATCACGGCGCGCCCACGCACATCCGGGACTTCGACGCGGCGTCGCTCTCCCGGCGGCGGATCGTCACCGGGAACCACTGCTACGGCTGCACGGCCGGCTCGGGCTCGTCCTGCGGCGGGAGCATCGCGTGACGGGCGGTCGAACGACGACCTGACGGCGTCCGAGGGATCAGCTCGAGGCGGGGAGCGAGCCGAGCCACGCGTCGAGGGCCGCGACCTCGTCCGGCCCGAAGAGCCACTGGTGCCCTTTCCCGGGGATGTACCGGACCGTCAGCGGGACCCCCGCCCGGCGCCATTTTCCCTCGACTTTCTTCCAGGTGGCCGTGACCGAGTCCTTCTCGCCGACGAGGACGAAGACGGGAACGCCGCGCGTCGCGTCACCGGGCGGCACCTCCATGAGCTCCTGCTTCCCCTGATCGCTCACGATCGGGTACGCCGCGTCGAGGATCACTCCGCCGTAGTTCCCGGGACGGCTGTGCCAGAGCGCGATGGCGAGCTGCCCGCCGCCGCTGAACCCCATGAGGAACGGTCGGCGGGCGTCGATCCCGGAGACTCCGGCGACCTCCGGGATCGTGCGGCCGAAGAGCCGGCGCGCCTCTTCGTCCGTCCACCCCGCGAACGATTTCTCCGTGATGACGAGGAGGGAGAGGTGGTGCTTCAGAAAGATGGGGGCGAGCTTCTCGACCTCCTGGTTCCAGGAGCCGCCGGTAGGGTGGAGCCAGATCACCAGACGGCTGGGCCGCCCTTCCGTTGAGCCGGCCGGCATCGTCAGCCGGTAGGGAAACCCTCCCGGCGGAGTCCCCTCGAGGACCGTCGGGGGAGCCGCGACGCCCGGGGGCTCCGGCGCGGCCGGGGGGACCTGGGCGTCCAGGGCCGCCACGTGGACGACCGAGGCGGGCGCCGCGAGGAGCGCGATGAGGAGCGCCCGCGCAACCCGGAATCCCGGTGGCCGGGGGGGTGCGGGCGGGCGGCCCGCGGGAATTCGTCGGGAATGCATGCCTCGATCTGACACACGAGCGGGCCCGTCGGGTCAAGCCCCGGCGGGGGAGATCGGTTGATTCCGGAGCGGGCCCCCCGATAGAATCGGCGCCAGTCCACGGTCGGCGGTATTCCGCGTCGAAACGAACGGTCGAGGAGGAACGAAAGATGGCACGTCGTCCGCTCATCGCAGCACTGGGTGTCCTTCTACTCGTCACGGCAGCCACCCTTGCGGCCGAGGCGCCGAAGGCCGAGGCGAAGACCCCCTGGAAGATCACGGGGCAGCTCGAGGAAGCCTGCTCGTGCAACGCCGCCTGTCCCTGCTGGTTCGGCTCGAAGCCCACGCGCATGTCGTGCGGCGGTGGCGAGTTCGTCTTCATCCAGAAGGGGACGTACGGTGCCACCCAGCTTGACGGACTCGCGTACGGGTTCATGGGCGAGAGCCCGGACAATGAGTCGATGATGGACTCGATGGGGAACTGGAAGTTCGCCTACCTCTACATCGACGAGAAGGGGAGCAAGGAGCAGCAGGCCGCCCTTCGCGACATCGCGGCGCACACCCTTCCGGCCGAGGCGTCGAAGAAGACCGAGATTCGAGTTGTTCCGATCGCGCGCGAGATCAAGGGGAAGGAGCACAAGGTCACGCTCGGGCAGTACGGCACCTTCACCGGGCACCTGATCGAGGGAGGCCTCGGCGGCAGCACGAAGATCACCAACCCTCCGGGCGCCGATCCGATCCACAAGACCTACGAGCAGGGGGCCACCGCCGAGCTGAAGTACACCGACGCGGGCGCGAACTACGACTACACGGGCTCCAACTACATGTACGGCACCTTCGAGGTGAACAACGAGCAGTACGAGAAGTGGACCGCCGGCCTCATGCAGAAGATGAAGGCCATGCAGAAGGAAACGAAGAAGTAGCCCTGACCTCGCGCCTTCGATCTTTCGTGTCGGGACGATCGTCCCGGGGAGGAATCGCTTGAAGACCGCACTCATTCTCGCTTTTGTCGCGGCCGGGAGCGTCGCCGCACCGGCGGCCGCGCCGCCCGAGCAGACCAAGCCCGCCGAGGCGGCCAAGCCCGCCGAGCCCGCGAAGGCGGCCGAGCCGGATCACATCCAGGTGCAGCACATCCTGATCGGCTTCAAGGGATCGGTCCCCGGAAAGAACATCACGAGATCGCTCGAGGACGCGAAGACTCTGGCGTATCAGCTTCTCGAGCGCGCCCGGAAGGGCGAGGATTTCGACGCGCTGGTCAAGGAGTACACGAACGACATGCCGCCGGGCATCTACTCCATGTCGAACAACGGCGTCGCCAACAACCCCGGGGAGTTTCCCCGCGGGAGGATGGTCCCCGCCTTCGGCAACACCGGCTTCCCGCTGAAGGTCGGCGACATCGGCATCGCGGACTACGACCAGAAGAACAGCCCCTACGGATATCACATCGTCAAGCGACTCAAGTAGGGTGGCGGCGCAGCGCGGATCGTCGAAGGCCCGCGTCGATCGCGACGCGGTCGAGGCGATCTGCGCCGGCCGTCATGGCGATCCCTTCGCCGTCCTCGGGCCGCATCCCGCGGGCGACGGCGCCAAGCGCGGCTGGTCCGTCCGTGCGTTTCTCCCGGGCGCCCACGCGGCCGGGGTGCTCGTCGCGGGCGCCGCGCGCCCCCTGCCGATGGAGAAGATCCATCCCGCCGGCTTCTTCGAGGGCTCCCTCGACGCGGAGCCCGGCGCGTACCGGCTCAAGGTCACGTGGGCCGACGGCGCCCTCGAGGAGATTCACGACGCGTACGCCTTCCCCCCCGTCCTGACCGACTTCGACCTGCACCTGTTCTCGGAGGGGACGCACCAGCGTATCTACGAGAGACTCGGGGCCCGCCCGATGACGCTCTCGGACGTCGCCGGCTACCACTTCGCGGTCTGGGCTCCCAACGCGGCGCACGTCAGCATCGTCGGGGACTTCAACTTCTGGGATCGCCGGCGATTTCCGATGCGGCCGCGCGGCAGCAGCGGGGTCTGGGAGCTCTTCGTCCCGGGCGTCCGCGACGGGGCGCTGTACAAGTACGAGGTCGCCTCACGCCACCACGGCTACCGATCGGATCGCGCCGATCCGTACGGCCGCGCGATGACGCTGCGCCCCGACACGGCGTCGGTCACGCGCGACCTCGACGGGTACGCCTGGGCGGACGCCGAGTGGATGGCGGAGCGCCGCAGGCACAACGCCCTGGACGCGCCGATGGCGGTGTACGAAGTCCATCTCGGATCGTGGCGGCGCGTGCCGGACGAGGCCGGCCGCTGGCAGACGTATCGCGAGATGGCCGACACCCTCGTCCCTTACGCGAAGGCGATGGGGTTCACGCACATCGAGCTCCTGCCGGTCACGGAGCATCCGTTCGACGGCTCGTGGGGGTATCAGCCCACGGGGTACTTCGCGCCGACGAGCCGGTTCGGAACGCCGCACGACTTCATGCGCTTCGTCGACGCCTGCCATCGCGCGGGGTTGGGCGTGATCCTCGACTGGGTCCCCGCACATTTTCCGGACGACGGCCACGCGCTGGCGTACTTCGACGGGACGCACCTCTTCGAGCACGAGGATCCGCGCCTGGGAGTCCACAAGGACTGGAACACGCGCATCTTCAACTTCGGGAGGAACGAGGTCCGGAACTTTCTCCTCGCGAGCGCGCTCTTCTGGCTCGAGAAGTACCACATCGACGGCCTGCGCGTGGATGCCGTCGCCTCGATGCTCTACCTCGACTACTCGCGCGAGGAGGGGGAGTGGATCCCGAATCGTTTCGGTGGTCGCGAGAACCTCGAGGCGGTCGAGTTCATCAAGAAGTTCAACGAGATCGTTCACCAGGCCCACCCCGACGTGCTGACGATCGCCGAGGAGTCGACGGCGTGGCCCATGGTCTCGCGCCCGACCTACATGGGGGGTTTGGGGTTCGATCTGAAGTGGAACATGGGCTGGATGCACGACATGCTCGACTACATCGAGAAGGATCCCATCCACCGTCGATACCACCAGGAGAAGATCACCTTCTCGCTCCTGTACGCCTTCACCGAGAACTTCATGCTGCCGCTGTCGCACGACGAGGTCGTCCACATGAAGGGCTCGATGATCTCGAAGATGCCGGGGGACGACTGGCAGAAGTTCGCGAACCTCCGAGCGTTCTACGGATTCATGGTCGGGCACCCGGGCAAGAAGCTCCTCTTCATGGGAGGGGAGTTCGGCCAGTGGGCGGAGTGGAACCACGACGTGAGCCTCGACTGGCATCTGCTGGGGCTCGACGCCCACCGCGGGCTCCAGAGGTGGGTGCGCGATCTCCTGCACCTCTACGCGGCGGAGCCGTCGCTGCACCAGATCGATTTCGGGTGGGAAGGGTTCGAGTGGATCGACTTCCGCGATGCCGACGCCAACGTCGTCTCGTTCCTCAGGAAGGGGCGCGATCCCGCGGATTCGGTTCTGGTCGTCACCAACTTCTCGCCGGTCCCCCGCCACGGGTATCGCCTCGGCGTGCCCGCGGCCGGACACTACCAGGAGCTCCTCAACAGCGACGGGCAGTCGTATGGCGGGGGGAATGTTGGGAACCTGGGGGGCGTCGAGTCGGACGAAATCCCGCACCAGGGCCGGCCGTATTCGTTGGCGCTGACACTCCCGCCTCTGGCAACCGTCTACCTGAAGCGGGAGCGGGCCTAGTTCATCGACTCGATTTCAGCGAGTTGCCTGTTTTTTGTCGGCGCTCAGTAGCCGCCGCGAGGGCCGCCGAAGCCGCCGCCGCGAGGTCCACGACCACCGCCGCCGCCGGGGCGTCCGCCGCCACCGCCGGGACGTCCACCACCACCGCCACCACCGCCGGCCATGCCCTGAGGCTTGGCCTCGTCCACGTTCAGAGCACGGCCGCGAACCTCACGGCCACGGAGCTCCGAGATCGCCTTCTGACCCGCTTCGCGCGCGGGCATCTCGACGAACCCGAACCCCTTGCTGCTCCCCGTGAACTTGTCGGTGATCACGTTCGCCGAAGAGACCTCACCGTAGGGCTCGAACATCCCCCTGAGATCGTCATCGGTCATTTCGTACGACAAATTGCCGACGTAAATCCTCACCGCGTACCTCCTCCCCGGCCGGAGCGCATACTTACGGTGGGAGTCGGATGGACTTTCCGGCCTCACCTATTCCGGCGAGTCGCCCCATGTTACCCCATGAGCCACTCAAGATGACAGCCCCCCTTAATGATCGGGGGAAACGGTTGAACTCCGGGGGGCTGCGCGCCCCGGCGGGCGCGAGGGTGGTAGGATTCCCGTGTGCGAGCCGTTGGGGGCCCATAGCTCAGCGGGTTAGAGCGGGAGACTCATAATCTCAAGGTCGCAGGTTCGAGTCCTGCTGGGCCCACCAAGCCGCCCTCGAGAGCACTTCATGAAAGGGATGCGACTCCGCGAGATCGGGCCGCTCGCCGCCGGCCGCCTCCTGCTGGAGGAGTTCGCGGCGCCCGAGCCGGGTCCCGGCGAGGCGCGCATCCGCGTCTCGGTCTGCGCCACCTGCCGGACCGACCTCCACATCATCGAAGGGGATCTCCCGGCGGCGACGATGCCCATCGTCCCCGGCCACCAGGCCGTGGGTGTGGTGGATCTCCTCGGCCGTTCGTGCTCGCGCCTCCGCGTGGGCGAGCGGGTCGGGATCGCGTGGCTTCGGGGAACGTGCGGATCGTGCGCCGAGTGCCTCCGCGGCGACGAGAATCTCTGCCCGGCCGCCCGCTTCACCGGGTATCACGCCGACGGGGGGTACGCCGGGTGGGCTCTCGTGCCGGAGGCGTTCGCCTACCGGATCCCCGAGGTCTTCACGGACGAGCAGGCCGCGCCGCTCCTCTGCGCGGGGATCATCGGATACCGCGCTCTCCGCCGGAGCGAGGTTCCCCCCGGCGGCCGCCTCGGGATCTTCGGCTTCGGCTCCTCCGCGCACGTCACGATCCAGATCGCGCGCCACCGCGGGTGCGAGGTCTTCGTCTTCACCCGCGAGGAGGCGCACCGGCGGCTCGCGCGCCGGCTGGGCGCCGCGTGGGTGGGGGAGACGTTCGATCCGGCGCCCGCGGCGCTCGACGGCGCGATCCTCTTCGCGCCAGCAGGGGAGATCGTCCCTCACGCGCTGCGGTCGCTCCGCGCGGGCGGGACGCTGGCGCTCGCCGGCATCCACGTCTCGACGATTCCGGCGATGGAGTACGGGCCTCACATCTTCCGCGAGAAGCGGCTCACGAGCGTGACGGCGAACACGCGCGCCGATGGCGAGGAGCTGCTCCGCGAGGCGGCCGGCATCCCGATCCGGCCTCAGACCCGCCTCTACCCCCTCGAAAAGGCCGTGGAGGCGCTGACGGACGCGCGCGACGGAAGGGTCGAGGGGACCGCGGTGCTTTCGATTTCCGGGAGGTAGAAGAGACTGCGCCGATGCCAGCAGCGAGTTCCGAGAATCAACCAATGTTTCTCGAGATCTGTTTGAGTGCCCGCAGTCGCTCCCGAGCTTCGGAGACGTCTTAACCAGCTCGCGGATTTTCGCCGTAGATCTGGAGAAGCCGCTGGCGGATGTCATGCGACTCCTCGAATGCCGCAGTCGCGGCAACAAGGTCACCGCTGTCCCGACGCGTGTCACCGAGCTTTTGCAGGCTGACCGCGACGACCCGGAGCGTTAGTGGGTTCTCGCCGTAGGACCGGAGAAGGCGCCGGCGGATGACGAGAGACTCCTCGAAAGCGGCCGTGGCGGCAGCGAGATCACCTTTGTCCCGCCGCACATCGCCGAGCCTCTCAAGGCTGACGGCGACATCCCCCAGCGTTTGTGGATTCTCGCCGTAGGTCTCCAGAAGGCGTCGATCGATGCCAAGCGACTCCTCGAAAGCGGCGGTGGCGGCAGCGAGATCACCCTTGTCCCGCCGCACGTCGCCGAGCCTCTCGAGGCTGAAGGCGACATCGCGAAGCGTTTGTGGGTTCTCGCCGTAGATCTGGAGAAGTCGTCGATCGATGTCAAGCGACTCCTCGAACGCGGCCGTGGCGGCAGCGAGGTCATCGCTTGCCCCGCGTACGTCGCCGAGCCTTCCCAGGCTGACAGCGACGTCCCGAAGCGTTTGCGGGTTCTCGCCGTAGGTCTGGTGAAGGCGCCGGCAAATGGCGAGCGACTCCTCGAAGGCTGCGGTGGCGGCAGCGAGATCACCTTTTTCCAGCCGCACGTCTCCGAGCCTCCCAACGTCGATGGCGAGGTCCCGAAGCGCTTGCGGGTTCTCGCCGTACGTCTGGAGAAGGCGCCGGCAAATGTCGAGCGACTCCTCGAACGCGGTGGTGGCAGCAGCGAGGTCACCCTTGTCCAGCCGCACATCTCCGAGTCTCCCGAGGTTGACGCTGACGTCCCGAAGCGTTTGTGGGTTTTCACCGTAGGTCCGGAGAAGGCGCTGGCGGATGGCGAGAGACTCCTCGAAAGCAGCGGTGGCGGCAGCGAGATCACCGCTGACCCGCCGCGCATCACCGAGCTTCCCGAGGCTGAGGGTGACGTCCCGAAGCGTTTGTGGGTTCTCGCCGTAGGTCTGGAGAAGGCGCCGGCGGATGGCCAGTGACTCCCCGAAGGCGGCGGTGGCGGCAACGAGATCTCGATTGTCCAGTTGTACGTCGCCGAGCTTCTCAAGACTGACCGAGAGGCTCAGAAGCGCGTCCGAATCTGCGTTGTTGGTCACCACCTGCTCGCGGGCGAGAACGACGCTCTCCTCGTACGAGCGGAGGGCAGACTCGGTATCCCCTCTCTCGCTCGCGTAGCTACCGCGATGACGCAGCCACCCGATGATCCGCGGATCACGACTACCGCGCGCCATCTTAATGGCACGATCGATGTGCTCGAACGCCGCGGCGGGGTCTCCAATCGCCTCTTCCGCTCGACTGAGAACCCAGAGCGCCCCGGACAACTCAGTAGACGCCCTTCCCGAGCCGTCTTCGAGTAGCGCGACAGCCTCTCGTGCCGAGTCGGCAGCCTGTGGCGCCGAATCCTCGACGATGAGACGCTGCGCGAGGAGTGTGAGCGCCAGCGCCAACCCTCGGGGATCGGGCGGAGTTGAATGCCGGCGGCGATGCACCTCGTCCCGCGCGAATGCAATATCAGGCGAAGGGGTGCCCGAAGGACTCGGAGTCACGTCTCCCGCGTCCAGGGGGCGGCCAAGAAACGCACTACCTCGGAACCGCTCCGATGAGAGCGGCAACTCGACTACGAGCGATCGAATCGACCAGAGATCGGGAGCTGCATCGCGGGCGCGCGACTTGACGTGCGGCGGCGCTGCGAGGATGACACCACCCCAACGGCGACGGCGAAGCGCATCTCTCCGCTCGTTCAGGCGGAGGAATAGCTCGTCCCACGCCGTTGTCCAAGGAGTCGAAGTACTGTCATCAGCAAGCGGGGAATCGGCGCGGATGGCTTCCACCCAAAGGCATTCACCGACCGACGAGTCGGGAACGAGCAAACTCGAAGCCAGAGTCGAGAGTTCCTCTGGTGACCCAGGTCGCAACACTCGGCAGTTCTTCGCGCGAGTCTTCAGAAAGTGCTCGGATCGGCGCTCAAAGACTCGGACTTCACGGGGAGAAGACGAGAAAACAAAGCCCAGCCAGAATCCGGTGGCCAGATCGAGTTGCCGGCGAAGCCGTGCCCACTCCATCTCTCCCGCGGCGCTGAGACTCTCTTCCGCGGAGCTGGCTTCGTCCATGCTGATAGCCCTGAACTCAGGACGGCGAAGGGCGCGAGCTCGCCAGCTGTGCCTGAGCCCGGATCTCTTCGAGGATGAGCGGGTGAACGTCGTACCATTCCGAGGCATTGCGGTAGCAAAGGACCAGATGTGTGTCGAGGAATCGGGCCAGGTCCGGGAGGCGAGCGGCATCTTCGAGCGACGCTTTGTGGGTGCGGGCGATCCTCTCCAGCCAAACTGCGTCCGCATCCGCGATGGGAAGAAACTCAGTCCGGATTTGGTTGACTGCGGCGTCGACGGTCGGCTTGGGTACCGGGAGCGCACCTGCGCGCCTGACGATTTCCGCCACGATGCGGAGAAGGTCACGAAGGTGTCCCCCGGACTGAAGTATCAAGCCGTCCAAGACCGCTTCCTCGCCCAGTAGTTTCTTCCAGTCTCCGCGCTGTCCCACGACACGCCTCATCGCTTCTAGCCCGGGCTTGAACGGTTTCCCGTCGTGCTCGTGCCTGATCTTGAGTGCGGGCAGAACTTGAACGCCTCCGGGAGCGAAAAGCGATCCGAGGTTTGGGTACCGGACCTTCAGGTAGGGTGGAACCGTGTAGACGACGTGGAGATAAGGGAACTGAAGCTTGTCGGCGTGACCAGCGAAGAGAGTCTCGACCGAGCTTTGGACCGCCGATGCATTCACGGACGTGCCGCGGATGTGTTCCACGGAGTCCACAAGAAGCACGATCTTGGCGTCTGCCCCGTGTTCCTTCCGAAGCGTCTTGACGGATTCTTCAACGTAGGCACGAACATCCGCGACGAGCGCCCCAAGGAATCCCGCCATCTTCTTTTGGAGCAGTTGGCGAAAGCTCGGGTCGCTCTTCAGGTTGGCCTTGAGCGTACCACCGATGGAGACGGGTCCCTCAGTCTTCGCTTCCAGCTCCAGCTCTTTGAGTGAAATATTGGTCCGCGTGAAGAAGTTCACGAGCCGAGTCCAGTAGCTCTCTTGCGCCGGGTGCTTCTTCAGGAGTGACTGAGCGGCAACCGCATCTCCGAATGCTCCCGCCAAGGCCACCAGAAAATCGCTCACGTCCACGTTGGTCGAGAGGTTTAGGTAATCCTCGATGTCACAAAGCAACACCACGTGGCCGGCCGCCTGAAGACGCTTCTGCAGGCGTCGGAGTTCGGTGCTCTTGCCGGTCCCACGAAACCCGGAGAGGAGCTGGACGCTTTCTCCTGACGTCCACTCGATCCCTCGGGCCAGGAGCTCGACCGGATCGTTTCCCTTGAGCTCGGGGACTTCGTAGAGATGGACGTACTGCTTGTCGTCGGGTTCGAGCGGTCGATCGGTGAGGTTTCCGAAAAACTCTCGAAGGAAGTTCTGGTCCAACGGTGCCATGGGTTCAGTCTAGCCCACTCTAGCGCCGACTGACGAGGCCGGACGCTACCCCGCCATGTCGAGCTGGTCGAACAGGAACGAGTAGATGTCGGTCTGCTCGTCGAGCTGCTTGGCGAGAGGCTTCCCGGCGCCGTGGCCCGCCCGGGACTCGATCCTCAGGAGGACGGGTCGTCCGACGGCTCGTGTCGCCTCCTGGAGGCGCGCGGCCATCTTGCGGGCGTGCATCGGATCGACGCGCGTGTCCGACTCGGCCGTCATGAGCAGCACCGCGGGGTACGCGACTCCGTCACGCACCCTGTGGTAGGGCGAGTAGGCGTGGAGCCACTCGAACTGCCGCGAAACGTCCGGGGATCCGTACTCGTGGATCCAGAGCTTCGCGATCCGGAAGTGGTGGTAGCGGAGCATGTCGAGGAGAGGCACGGCGCAGATGGCCGCCCGGAAGAGGTCGGGGCGCTGCGTCAGCGCGGCGCCGACGAGCAGCCCGCCGTTGCTGCCCCCCTGGATCGCGAGCCGCTCCGGGCGAGTGTACCCGCGGGCGACGAGGTGCTCGGCGGCGGCGATGAAATCGTCGAACACATTCTGCTTGTTGCCGAGCATCCCCGCCTCGTGCCACGCCTCGCCGTACTCCCCGCCGCCGCGGAGGTTCGGGATCGCCATCACGCCGCCGCGCTCGAACCAGAGGAAGGCGTCGCGGTCGAACGCGGGGGTCAACGACACGTTGAACCCCCCGTAGCCCGTGAGGAGGCACGGGTGGCTGCCGTCGCGGCGGAGGCCGCGGGCGTGCACGACGAACATCGAGATCGGCGTCCCGTCCCGGCTCTCGTAGCGCACCTGCTCGATCTCGAAGGCGCCCTCGTCGATCGGCGATGCGACGCTCTCCCACAGCGAGACCTCGCCCGTGCGAAGATCGAATCGGAAGACCTTCGGCGCGACGGTGAACGACGTGAACCCGTAGTGGAAGACCGGGTGATCCCACTCGCCGGACATCGAGAAGACGGTTCCGAGCGCGGGCAGATCGATCTCCCGCTCGAGGCGCCCGTCGATCGTGAAGACCCGCAGGCGCGAGCAGGCGCCGTGGAGATAGTGGGCGACGAGGCGGCCGCCGTACGCCCCCACCGACTGCAGGACGTCCGCGGAGGGGGGGATGACCTCGCGCCAGCCCGATCGCCCCGGCCCGGCCGGGTCCGCGGTGTAGACGCGGTAGGTCGAGGCCCCCTCGTTCGTGTGGATGAGCAGAAGCTCGTTCAGCGGCTGGACCGAGTAGAGGGCGTCCGACCCCTCGATCACGGGGACGAACGCGCCCCCTCCGCGAAGATCGCGGAGATAGACCTCGGACTTCTTCCACCCCTGCGACTCCTCGACGATCAGCCATCGTCCGTCGCGAGAGATCTCGACGTTCGGCCAGTCGTCATCGGCCCGCCCCTCGCCGAAGATCGCCGGATCGCGCGACGGATCGTCCCCGAGGCGATGGTGGAAGACGCGGCGACGGTAATTCTCGTCCCCGGCCGCGACGCTCCCGGGCGCGGGATAGCGCGTGTAGTAGAACCCTCTCCCGTCCGGCTCCCACGCGACGGAGCAGGCGCGGGTGTCGGGGATGACGTCGGGGAAGTCGGCGCCGGTCTCGATGTCGCGAACCCTCAGCGTGCTGCGCTCGCTGCCGCTCTCGGAGGTCCCGTACGCGACGCGGAGCCCGTCGTGGGAGATGTAGGACCAGTCGAGCGCCGTGGTCCCTTCCGTGGAGAGCCGGTTGGGGTCGAGGAGGACCCGGTCCTCGCCCGTCGTCTCGTCGCGGAGGCGAACGACGGGCTGGTTCATCGAGCCGTCGCGGCGCGAGTAGAAGAGCCGCCCCCCGCGAAGCACCGGGACCGAGATGGAGCCGACCGCCAGGAGGGCGCCGAGACGCTCCCGAATCCGGGCGCGGCCCAGGACCGCACCCAGCGTCGTGCGCGTCCTCTCGTTCTGGGCAGCGACCCACTCCCTGACTTCGGGAGCATCGCCGTTCTCGAGCCACCGGAAGGGATCCCGCACGACGTGGCCGTGAAGGATCTCCTCGGTCGCGTCCCTTCGTGTGGCGATCATGGATGCTCCGTGACGCGCGCGGCGGGGCGAACGAGGTCCCGGATGGTTCGTGCGCGCGGCTTCCGTCCCCGGGAGGCCCGCATGATAGCAACCGATGGAGCGCCCGCGCACCCTTCCGCCTCAGGACCGACGCGCGGGACAGCGCCATCGATCGCACCGCGTTGGGTGAGATCACGCCGCCGTTCGCCGGGTGGTGACAAAACCTCCGTCCCGACCTAAACTTGCGAAACAAAGCGTCGGGCACGGGAATTGCCACGATCGCCAGGTTGGTAGAGCCAACCGAACCGCGGGCGACCGTGTCGAGAGCGTAGCCGAGGAATCGTCATGCCTGCCATCACGGGAACGCTGAAGGACCGACTGAGCCAGGTCATCTCCTCGTACCGGCAGGAAGTCCGGGGGCTCCAGGAAAAATTTCCCGACGCGGTGGTCTCGAAGGTCACGCTCAGCCAGCTCATGGGCGGGCTCCGGGGGGTGAACAGCCTCCTGTGCGACACGTCGTCGGTCGACCCCGATCGCGGGCTCGTCATCCGCGGCATCCCGATCGCCGATCTCACCACGAAGACCGCCGAGGAGGTCTTCTACCTCCTTCTGACGGGCGAGCTTCCCGACGCCGACGCGGTCGGGGCGCTCCACATGGAGCTGCGCACGCGCAGCCGCGTTCCCGACTACGTGTGGAAGGTGCTCGAGGCGCTCCCGCGCGACGCCCACCCGATGGCGATGCTCACCACGGCGATCCTCGCCATGGAGCGCGAGTCCGAGTTTCGGCGCCGGTACGACGCGGGGATGAAGAAGAGCGAGTACTGGGAGCCGATGCTGGAGGACTCGCTCACGCTGATCGCCCGCCTTCCGGAGATCGCGGCCGGGATCTACCGGATGCACACGGGCAAGGAAGGGCGGATCGCGCCGGATCTCAATCTCGATTGGGGCGCCGACTACGCGCGCATGCTCGGGCTCCCGGATCGCAAGGGAGAGTTCGCCCGGTTCATCCGGCTCTACATGGTCGTGCACTGCGATCACGAGAGCGGCAACGTCTCGGCCTTCACCGCCGCGACCGTCAGCTCGGCCCTCTCCGATCTCTACTACTCCCTGAGCGCGGGGCTCAGCGGGCTCGCCGGCCCGCTGCACGGTCTCGCGAACCAGGAATGCCTCAGCTTCGTCCTCGACGTCGAGAAGAAGTTCGGCGGTGTCCCGACCGACGCCGACCTGCGCGCGCACTGCGCCGAGACGCTGGCGTCGGGGCGCGTCATCCCCGGCTACGGCCACGCAGTCCTGAGGGTGACCGACCCGCGCTTCACCGCCTTCCTCGATTTCGGAAAGAGCTCCTGCCCGAACGACGACGTCTTCCGCATCGTCGAGCGTCTCTACGAGATCGTGCCGAAGCTCCTCGTCGAGCAGGGGAAGGCGAAGGACCCATGGCCGAACGTCGATGCGGGATCCGGGTCGCTTCTCCACCACTTCGGCCTGACCGAGTTCGACTACTACACGGTCCTCTTCGCCGTCTCCCGGTCGCTCGGCATCGCCGCGCAGGCAATCCTGAACCGGGCGCTGGGGACGCCGATCATGAGGCCCAAGTCGGTCACGTCGGCCGCGCTCCGCAGGACGCTCGGCGCGACCTGACGCCCTGAGGGAGCCGCCCCCGCCTCACTCGTATCTGAGGGATTCGATCGGATCGAGCTTCGCGGCCCGCGCCGCGGGGAAGACCCCGAAGAGTATCCCGACGAGCGCCGACACGCCCAACCCCGACACGATGGCCCAGATCGGAACGTGCGCCTGGGGAATCTTCGGGAAGAGCATCGTGACGAGACGGCCGGCGCCCACACCCAGCGCCACTCCGAGTGCGCCACCGATGATCGTGAGCACCACCGCCTCGATCAGGAACTGGAGCATGATGTTCGCGCGCCGCGCCCCCACCGCCTTGCGCACGCCGATCTCCCGGGTGCGTTCCGTCACGCTGACGAGCATGATGTTCATGATGCCGATGCCGCCGACGAAGAGGGCGACGCCGGCGACACTTCCCGCCACCAGCGTCGAGTACTTCGAGATCGTGTTGATCGTGCCCACGAGCTGCTCCTGCGACACGAGGCGGAAGTCATCCGGCTGGTCGGGTTTCAGCCGGTGGCTCCGCCGCAGCACGTCGATGATCTGCGCGCGGGCCAGGTCGAGGCGATCGGATGATCGGATCGCGATCTCGAGGATCGTGTTCCCCTCCCTCTCCTGGCCGAAGAGATTCAGCGCGGCGCCGTAGGGGACGAAGACGAAGTCGTCGAGCGCGACGCCGATGAGCTCTCCCCTCTTCTCCATCATGCCGATCACCATGAACTCGGCCCCGCCTATGGTAACGGTGGACCCGGTCGGGTCGTCCGGGAGCTCGAGGTCCTCGGCCACCTTCGACCCGACGACGCACACCTTGCGCCGGTGCGAGTCGTCGATGTCGGTGAAGAACCGCCCCTTCCCCGCGTAGAAACCGACGATGTCCTGGTACGGCGCGACGGTTCCGGCGATGTTGGTGCTCACCTCGCGGGTCCCCTTCTTCACGGTGCTGGCGCCGAACATGAGCGGGGCCACGTTCTGCACCTCGTGCCCGGAGTCGAGCAGAGCCTCGGCGTCGGCGCGTGTGAGCTTGATCTCGCCGAGCTTGCGCCCCTCCTCTCCGGGGGGGCGGGTGGAGACGACGCGGACCCAGCCGGAGCCGAGGTCCTTGAAGAGATTGTTCACGGCGAAGAAGAACCCCTGGACGATCGAGACGACGGCGATCACCGCCGCGACGCCGATCAGGATCCCGAGGATCGTCAGCATCGAGCGGAGCTTGTTCGCCCACAGCGCCTTGAGGGCGATGGCGAGGTTCTCGAGGAACAGACCGCCGGTGGTCGCGAGGCTGGCCATCTCCGCTCCTCGAGGAAATCCCTCTCCGGCCCCTAGGCCGTCGCCGACGTGCCCGCCGCGTCGGGTGACGGGGGGGCGAGGCGTCTCGACGCGGTCTGCCGCTCGTCGGAGACGATGTTGCCGTCGCGCAGGTGAACGACGCGCCTCGCGCAGCGGGCGATGTCGTCCTCGTGCGTGATGAGGACGATGGTGTTCCCCGCCTCGTTGAGCGTCTGGAAGAGGGTCATGATCTCCTCACCCGTCCGCGAATCGAGGTTTCCGGTCGGCTCGTCGGCCAGCAGGAGCGACGGCTCGTTGACGAGAGCCCTCGCGATCGCGACGCGCTGGCGCTGGCCTCCGGAGAGCTCGTTCGGCCGGTGGCCCATCCGGTCGGTGAGGTTGACCATCGCCAGCGCCTTCTCGGCGCGGCGATGGCGCTCGGCCCGCGTCACGCCGGCGTAGATGAGAGGCAGCTCGACGTTCTGCAGCGCCGTGGTGCGGGCGAGCAGGTTGAAGGTCTGGAAGACGAAGCCGATCTCGATGTTGCGGATCGCGGCCAGCTCGTTGTCGTCCATCTTGCTGACCTCGCGGTTGTTGAGGAAGTACGAGCCCGTCGTCGGCGTGTCGAGGCACCCGATGAGGTTCATCAGCGTCGACTTGCCGGACCCCGACGGGCCCATGATCGCGACGTACTCGCCGCGCTCGATGCCGAAGCTCACGCCGTTCAGGGCGTGCACCTGCTCGCCGCCCATCGGATAGATCTTCACGAGGTCTTTCGTTTCAATCAGCATCATCTCACTCCCGGCCCGAATCCTGGTCCTCACCCGCCTCGGACTTCTCGACCCGGCGGACATAGTCGCCGTTCTTGACCGATCTCAGGACGCGGTACGGGCCCAGAACCACGTGGTCCCCCGGCGCGACGCCGTCCAGGATCTCGACGCGGAACGCGTCGCTGATTCCGGTCCGGACCCTGACCATCTTCGCCCGGCCGCCCTTCTCGACGACGAGGACCGCGACCTGCTCCCTCTCGGGATCCTTCCCCTCGAACTCCCCGCCGGCCGCCGTGGGGCCGCCCCCCTTCGCGCCCCCCGCGCCCGCGGCTCCGGAAGCCCCTGCGGTCCTCTTCGAACCGCTGCCGTCGTCTAGGAAATCCTTCAGCGATCGCCTCACCATCGCCTGCAGAGGAATCGCGAGGACGTCCTTCTTCTCCTCGACCTCGATCTGCGCGTGCGCCGACATCCCGGGCCTCAGCAGCGCATCGGGGGCGCGGAAGCGCACCTTCACGGGGAAGCGGGAGACCGACGCCTCGCGGACCGCGGCGTTGCTGATCGACTCGACGACGCCGTCGTACTCCTTCGCCTCGACCGCGTCCACGCGGATCTTCGCCGCCTGTCCCGCCTTCACGTCGGTCACCTCCGTCTCGTCGACGCGGACCTCGGCCAGCACCTCGGTCATGTCGGACAGGGTGAGGATGACGGTCCCGGGGTTGTTCATCGTGCCGATGATCACCTGCTCGCCGACCTTCGCGTTGAGCTGCGAGACCAGCCCGGATATCGGGGCGCGCAGCGTCGTCTTCGAGAGATCGTCCCGCGCGCGCCCGAGGTCGGCCTCGGCCTGCCGCACCTGCTCGCCGAGCGACCTGAGGCCGATGGCGCCCGAATCCACGTTGAGGCGCGCCTGATCGAGGAGATCGTCCGAGACGATCTTCTCGGAGTGCAGGGCGTCCTGCCGCCTCAGCGTCACCTCCGCGGTCCGGAGCGAGACCTCCTCCCTCTCGACGTTGATGCGATACATCTGGAGGAGAGCCTCGAGGCGCTGGAGCTCGGAGCGGTAGCGCTGCGGGTCGAGCTGGACGAGGACCTGCCCCGCCTTCGCGACGTCCCCCTCCTGCACCGTCAGCTCGACGATCTGGCCGGGGACCTGCGACGAGATGTTCACCTCGACGCGGGGCTTCACCTCTCCCGAGGCGGAGACGGTCGCGAGGAGCCTCGCCTGCTTCGCGGCGTCCTCCATGTACACCTTGACCCCCCGCCCCTTCGACGTCTGCTTGAGCGAGACCCCGAGGATCGTGCCGAGCACCGCCAGGACGGCGGCGGCCAGGAGGATTTTCTTCATGAGGTCGGGGAGTCCCTCGCCTCAGCCGCCGAAGAGGGTGGCGATGGCGACCTTCACCATCGTGACGAACCCCCACGGCAGGAAGGTGATCGACGCGGAGGTCCAGACCGAAAAGCCGGTCAGGGCGGCAAATCCGATGGAGAGAACGACGAGCTGCCATACCGTGAAGATGTCGAGCGAGCCGAGGAGCGTCGCGGCGAGCCCTGTCCCCTTCACCCCCGCGAGCGCGCCCAGGTTCGACCTCAGGATCTCGTCCGCGCCGACGGTCACCGGCTGCGACTGGAGGAGCACGACGGCGACGACCAGGAGCGCGGCGATGGTCGAGATCACCATGCCGTGGGCGTAGACCGACATCACCCTGCGGAAGGCCGGCTGCCTCTCGACGGCGCCGTGGAGCATGTAGAGGAAGACGAGGAGGAAGACGGCGTTGAGGCCGGCCTGCCATGGAAGGGCGGCCCGCGAGTCGTTCGAGAAGAAGACGCCCCGCAGGACCGCCCCGGCCATCACCCAGCCGAGCGTCATGAGGAGCGCAAGAAAGGCGTCGAGGTAAACGCGGCCGAGCTTGAGATCTCCCACGGCGCCCATCAAATAGAAGAGCGTGCCGTAGATGACGCCCATCATCATGAAGCCGATGGCGCCGCCGATCACAGTGTTGGCGGTCGTCAGGAGCGCCATGCCGCCCGACCCGGTGCTGACCACCTCCTCGACCGCGGCGTGCTCGATCTCGCCGAGCTTGTCCTCGGGGAGCATCGACGAGGCGAGCTTCCACGCCGTCGAGTCCTCGAACTGCCCCTTCATGAGCCCTTCCCAGTCCACGTTCAGGCTGTAGACGAGAGCCGAGATCCCCAGGGCGACGAGGTAGACGGCGAGCATGCCCGCCCAGGCGGGGCGCGCCACGAGCGTCTTGAAGGTGGAGGCCGGCGACGTCACGACGCCCATCAGGCGCGTCAGGAGCGGCGCGGGGTCGGGCTCGGGCTGGACCGACGGCGCGGAGGGGGGGACGTAAGGATCTTGAGCCGGCCCCCCGGTGGCCTCGTTGTCATTCATGAATCGCCCCTTTCGAAGGAAGTCACGGGGTACGATACCATCTTCCCCCGGGGCAATCCCTCCGGCTCCCTCGCGGTTCCCACCCTCCGTCGCGTCAGTTCGTGCCGTAGTTCTTCAGGGAGACGTTCAGCGACTTGTCGATGACGCCGATCACGCTGTCGAGGTTCGCGAGCGAGATGCGATAGTCGGTCTTCGCGTTGAGCTCGCGGGACCGGGCCGTCGCCAGGTCGTTCTGGAACGTGAGCACCTGGAACGACGTGGACATCCCGTTCTCGAACTTCTTCTGCTCCGCCTCGACCGTCTTCTCCTGGAGGATGCGGTTCTTCTCGGCGGCCTGGATCCGCTTCTTGTCGGTCTCGACGCGCCGCACCGCGAGGCCCACCTGGACGATCGCCGCCTGCTCGAGGCTCTGGTAGCCCACGCCCGTCTGCTCGCGCGCGAGGCGCTGCTTCGTGTAGTTCGCCTCCGCGGCGTGGTTGCCGATCGGAATGCCGAGCGTGAGCTGTGCGGTCCACGTCGGGAAGTCGCGGCCGGTGATCGCGCTGGTCGTGTCCTGGAATCCGGGTCCATTGTCCGGCGGGATGCGCGTTCCGGGAATGGGGAGGCCGGTGTTCGGGTCCACGCGCGGAAGGATCAGGCCGCGATCCCCCGCGAGCCCCGTCAGCCCGTAGGACGCCTGGGCGTCGAGGGAATACTTCATCTGATTCCGCGCCTGATACAGGACCGCGTCGGCAGACTTTATTCTCAGGCGCTCGGCCGAGAGGTCGGGGCGGTTTTCGATGGCCGTCTTGATCGCCTGATCGAGATCGATGGGCTGATCGGGAACGCCGAGACCCTCCGTCGGCGCAATCGACGCCCTCCAGTTCGGGCTCTTCGCATCCATGCCGATCACGCGGCGCAGCGTGTCCTGGGCGTTCTCGATGCCGGCGCGCGCGGTGATGACCGCCTCCTCCTTGCTCGCGACCCCTGCTTCGGCCTGCGTGATGTCGATCGGAGGGAGCGTTCCGACCTGGACCTTGATCTGGTTGAGCTTCAGGAGCTCCTGCGCGAGCCGGAGCGCCTCGTTCGCGACGTCGAGGTTCTGGCGCGCGAAGACGAGCCCCCAGTACGCCGCCTCGACGCCGAAGAGGGTGTCCTGCACGCGCTGGCGGAACGTCTCGTTGTCGAACTCGTGGTTGATCGACGAGAGCGTGATGTTCGTCTCGTTCACCTTCCTGCCGAAATTCCGGAGGAGCGGCTGCACCACCGAGAAGGTCAGGCTCGTCCGGTAGGTCTCGGGGAATGCCAGGGGTGCTACCGTCGGCCCGAAGCTGAAGAAGGGCTGCACGTTTCGCGAAAGCCTGAGGTCCGCCTGCCACCGGCCGCCCGTCGTCAGCGGGTCCGCGTAGACGACGTCCGCCTGGGAGAAGTTGCTCGGCGTCTTGCCGATGACTGTTTCGGCCGACGTATGCGCGTTGTTGACGACGGAGTTCAGCGTGGGCGACTTCTGATCTTGGTAGAAGAGCGATCCCGTCAGCGACGCGTCGAACTGGGCCTTGGCGAAGGCGATGTCGGTGTCGCTGAGCATCGGCCGGTAGGAGTCGATCCGGATGTCCGCGTTGTTCTTGAACGCCTCACGGACGCAGTCCGTCAGGCTCATCTGAAGCGTCCCGGCGGCGCCCGGCGCCCCCGTGGCCTCCTGCGCCGTCGCCGGCGAGGTGAGCGATGAAACGGCGGAAGCGGAGAGGATCAGCGTGCACGCGAGTCTCGTCAGGTTCATGAATACACCTCAGGCAGTTCTGCTGGCTTGCAGATGACGGTCGTCTTTACGCTTTCAGGGACCGGGAGTTTCTTAGACCGCGGCGCGACTTGCAAGCGCTCACAACGCGAATCCCCCCCGGCGGGTTGCGGCGGCCGCGCGGGAATCCCGCATTTCGTGTGGAAAGCGGCTCCCGGCGCGGGTCTTCGCGGGCTCGCGGCCCCCTACGAAGGGCGCGCGCCCGGCCCGGGCCGACCCGACGCGGGGTGCACGAGGTGGCACGAGACGAGGCCGGGCCCCTCCGCGAGAAGCTCCGGCTCGATCGTCGAGCAGGCCTCGACCCGGACGGGGCAGCGGGGGTGGAACCGGCATCCCGGAGGGAGATCGACCGAGCTCGGCATCTCGGTGATGGAAGGATCGCGCCGCCGCCGCTTCGAGGGATCGTCGACCGGAACCGACGCGAGGAGCATCTTCGTGTACGGGTGAGCGGGCTGCGCGAAGATCCGATCCGCGGGGGCGCACTCGACGATTTTCCCGAGGTACATCACCGCCACGCGATCGGCGAGGTGCTCGACGAGCCGCAGGTCGTGCGAGATGAAGACGTACGCGAGCCCCAGCTTCTCCTGGAGCTCCGCGAGGAGGTTGATGACCTGCGCCTGGATCGAGACGTCGAGCGAGGAGACCGGCTCGTCGCAGACGACGAGCTTCGGCCGGAGGGCGAGGGCGCGCGCGATCCCGACCCGCTGCCTCTGACCGCCCGAGAGCTCGTGCGGGTGCTTCGACATCGTGCCCGGGTCGAGCCCCACCATCGCCAGCAGCTCCGCGACTTTCTCCTTTCTCGCGGCGCCGCGGGCGAGCTTGTGGATCGCGAAGGGCTCGCCGACGGCGGACTCGACCGACATCCTCGGATTGAGCGACGAGTAAGGATCCTGGAAGATGATCTGGATGTGGCGCCGCATCCGCCGCAGCGGCTCGCGGCCGAGCGAGAAGAAGTCCTCGCCCATGAACGTCACGCTCCCCGAGGTCGGCTCGATGAGCCTCAGGATGCAGCGCCCGGTCGTCGTCTTGCCGCTCCCCGATTCACCGACGAGGGCGAGGGTCTCTCCCTCTCGGACGTCGAACGACACGCCGTCCACAGCGCGCAACGGGGCCCCGCGTGCGAAGAGGCCGCCGGCGGTGGGGTAGTGCTTCACGAGATCGGTGACGCGCAGGAGCTCCGGGCCGAGCCTCCGGGGCGTCGCCGCAGGGGGAACGGCGGCCGCCTCACCGGCCACGTTCGGCATCCCATCCCGCCCCGTCCGGGGAGCGCGACGCGTCGGGGAGAGCGTCGAACTGGAAGCAGGCCACCTTGCGCGCGAACGCGTCCGACGGCGGCGTCCCGCCCGGGGCCGCGGCGCGTCGGGCCGCGGCGGGGCCGCGCGAGCGGGCTCCGATCGATCGGACGAGGGGCGGGTGGCGCTCGGCGCACGCGTCGAAGGCGTCCCCGCACCGCGGCGAGAAGAGGCATCCTGCCGGGGGTCGGAGGAGATCGGGGACCGCCCCCTCGATCGCGGCCAGGCGCCGCGCGGCGCGGGTTCCCGCATCCTTCCGCATCGCGCGGAGCAGGCCCTCCGAGTAGGGATGCCTCGGCTCACGGAAGAAGTCGGGTGCGGCGGCTTCCTCGACGATCTTGCCGGCGTACATGACCGCGACGCGATCGGCGATCTCGGCCACGACGCCCAGATCGTGAGTGATGAGCAGAATCGTCAGGCGATATTCCTCCCGCAGGCGCGCGAGGAGATCGAGGATCTCGGCCTGGATCGTGACGTCGAGGGCCGTCGTCGGCTCGTCGGCGATCAGGATCGAGGGACGGCAGACGAGGGCCATGGCGATCATCGCGCGCTGCTTCATCCCGCCGGAGAGCTGGTGCGGGTACCCGCGGGCCCGCCGCGCCGCGTCGGGGATGCGGACCTCCTCGAGCATCTTCACGGCCAGGCTCATCGCCTCCTTCTTTCGGATGCCGAGGTGCACCATCGCGGTCTCGGCGATCTGGAAGCCGACGGTGAGGACGGGGTTCAGCGCGGCGCCCGCCTCCTGGAAGATCATCGAGATCGATCCGCCGCGAACGCGCCGGATCTCGTCCTCGCTCAGCAGCAGGAGATCCCGCCCGCGGAGACGGACCTCGCCCCCGACGATGCGGCCGGGGGGATCGACGAGCTTGAGGATCGAGAGGGCGGTCATCGTCTTGCCGCATCCCGATTCGCCGACGAGGCCCAGCACCTCGCCTTCGTCGAGGTGCAGCGAGACGTCGTTCACCGCCCGGACGACGCCGCCCCTCGTGAAGAAGAAAGTCCTGAGCGCGCGGATCTCGAGGAGATGGTCGTAGACCGGAACGCCGTCGATGGCGCCGGGCTCAGAGGAGCTTGCTTGGGCTGGCGTGGTCAACGCGGGTCTCCTCGCGGGCGCCCGAGAATAACGGCGCGGGAGAACTCAGATCAAGGAGAACGCTTCAGCGGCACGACGCCTCGGCACACGCCTTCAGTGCGGCGAGGCGCGCGGAGAGCGTCGCGACGAGCGCCGGATCGGCCGAGGAGACGGAGTTCACGAGCTCGTCGGGATCGGTGCGAAGGTCGTACATCTCCTTCTCGCCGTCGTCGTACTCGACGTAGACGGAATCGGCGAGCCTCAGTCCGGTGAAAGGTGGGGTGTTGTGCTCCAGCGCGTCGGGACGCGGCGGCGCCTCCATCGGGTCCAGGGGTTCCAGCGTCCCGTCCGCCGCCCCCTCCGGATTATCTCCCGCCGAGCTGCCGCCGGCGCGGAGCGTCAGGTGCTCGAGAAGGTACGCGTCGCGGAACGAGGAGGAAGCGGGAGGGTCGGCCGCGAGGAGGCGCGCGAGCGAGAGCCCGTCGACGAACTCCGCCGCCGTGGCTCCGGCCAGCTCGGTGATTGTCGGGGCGAGGTCGACGTTGCCGACGAGATGCGAAAGCGTCGCGCCGCTCGGAACGCCGGGGCCCCTCACGATCATCGGCACGCGGATGTCCTCTTCGTACGGAGTGCGCTTGCCGGGGAGGAGCCGGTGCACTCCCATGTGATAGCCGTTGTCCGAGGTGAAGAAGATGTAGGTGTTGTCGAGCTGCCCCGCCGCCGCGAGAGCGTCGATGACGCTCGCGACCATGTCCTCGACGCCGAGCATCGACTCGAGCCGCTTCCTCCATGCGTCGTCGATCTCCGCGATCTCGGTGGTGTCGAGAAGCGGGAGGGTCCGGTACCAGAGCGGCTTGTCGGAGACGTCGCCTTCATTGAACGAAGCGGGTCGCGGCGCCGAGGCGCCGTCGAACGCGCCCAGGTGCCGTCGCGCGGGCGTGTAGGGCCGGTGCGGCGAGTACGGGGCGAGGTAGACGAAGAAGGGCCTCTCGCCGCCCGACGCGCGCGAGATGAACTTGACCGCCCTGGCGGTGAGGACGTCCCCGAGGTAGTCGCGATCGGCGTGGCCGTTGTCGATCGTGTGCCTCCCGTTCTCGTTCAGCGTGTAGTCGTACTGCGCGTACGGAGTGCCGTCGACGGGGCTGTACCAGTCGCTCCATCCCGGAGGCACGTAGGTCTTCCCGGCGGATCCCGGGTAGCCGTTCAGGTACTTGCCGAGGAGGATCGTGCGGTACCCGGCGGCCTGGAGCCAGGTGGCAAGGGTCGAATCTCCCTCGTGCAGGCTCTGGAACTTCTGGAACCCGCCGTCGGGAGCGCCATTCGACAGCACGTGGTGGTTGTGATCGTACTGGCCCCGCAGAATCGAGGAGCGCGAGGGGCAGCAGAGAGAGTCGCTGATGATGAAGTTCGAGAAGGTCGTCCCCTGGTCGGCGAGCAGCGACTTGAGTCGCGGCAGGAAGGGCATCGAGGCGGTGTCGAGATCGTCGGTGAGGATGAGCACGATGTTCGGGCGGACGGCGGGAGGGGGCGTTGCGGCCGGGGCGCTTCCCGAGACGATCGACGTGAGTGCGATGGCGAGAAGGGCGACGGCGTTCCGCGAATGGCGCATGAGTCGAGATCTCCCTTGAAGCTCCACGCCGGGCGCAGCAATCGTTGTGCCCGAACTCCTCCGCCGGCCGCCGCACCGCGCTGTCAACGCAAGAGGACATGGCTGGTCTACGGGTCGGACGTCCCGTCGGCGGCCTCGACGATCTTCAGCGTCTGGTCGGCCTTGACCTCCCTGAGGGTCTGCACCGCTCCCGAAGGCCAGCGGATCTGCACTTCGTCCACGGTGGTCGCGGCGCCCAGGCCGAAGCGAACCCGAAGATCGTTCTGGGAGAGATAACTCGACCCCTCCCTGACCTCGTTCGTCTGCACCCTGACCTTGCCCGCGGCATCGCGCGTCTTCACCCGGATGCGCGCGCCGACACCGTCCCGGTTGCTCTTCGTTCCCTGGAGCTTCACGCGCAGCCAGTGCCCCGCCGCGCTCCCTCCGTCGTTGCGCAGGAGCTGGGCCTCACGATTGTTGTTCACGACGAAGAGGTCCGCGTCGCCGTCGTCGTCGTAATCGGCGATCGCGAGCCCGCGCCCGACGTTCGGCGCCGTGAACGCCGGCCCCAGATCGGGCCCGACCTCACGGAAGCGGCCGGCGCCGTCGTTGCGCAGCATCGATCGAGGCTGCTCGTACGTCACCTCGGTGCTGGTCAGGGCGATGTTGTCGATGATGTGGCCGTTGGCGACGAGGAGGTCCGCGGCGCCGTCGTTGTCGTAGTCGACGAACGCGGCGCCGAACCCCACGTGGAGGAAGCTCGATTCCGCGAGACCCGCCACGAACGTGGCGTCGGCGAAGGTGAGATCCCCGTTGTTCACGTACAGCTCGTTCGTCTCGTAATCGAGATTCGTGACGACGAGGTCCATGCGCCCGTCGCCGTTCACGTCCCCCGCGTCCGTTCCCATCCCCGCCTGCACCTGCCCCGCTTCCGAGAAGCCGGTCCCCGAGACGAGCGAGATGTCCTTGAACGTCCCGTCCTTCTTGTTGAGATAGAGGAAGTTCATCGTCTTGTCGTTCGCGACGTAGATGTCGGGCCACCCGTCGTCGTTCACGTCGGTGAAGACGACGCCCAGCCCCTTGCCGATCGGATCGGCGATCCCGGCCTGGCGGCTCACGTCCTCGAAGTGCCCGTCCCCCTTGTTCCGGAACAGCAGATCGGGAACGCCGTTGTACTCGTCGGGGTGGCAGTACGCGCGGTACCCGGGCTTGTTCTGCCCGCAGTACTTGTTGTTCTCGAGGGTGAAGTCGATGTAGCGCGTCACGTAGAGATCGAGGTCGCCGTCGTTGTCGATGTCGGCGAACGCCGCGCTCGCGCTCCAGCCTCCGCCGGCCACCCCCGCCTCGGCGGTCACGTCCTGGAACTTCCCGTTCCCGAGGTTGCGGTAGAGGACGTTCGGTCCGAAGTTCGTCACGTAGAGATCCAGATCGCCGTCGCCATCGACGTCGCCGGCGACGCACCCCATCCCATATCCGTGCGCTCCGACCCCCGCCTCGTCCGTGACGTCCGTGAATTTTCCGTTCCCGTCGTTGCGGAAGAGGCGGCTCCGCGGCGTCGCCTGGGCCTTGAACCCGGGAAGCTCCGACGAGTTCACCACGAAGAGATCGACGTCGCCGTCCCCGTCCTCGTCGAACCAGCAGGCGCCCGACCCCATCGTCTCGATGTAGAATTTCTGGCCGCTCGCGCCGTTCACGTGCCGGAACGAGATCCCGGCGTCGCGGGTGACGTCGGTGAATCGCACCGCGCCCGCCGAGGGCGAGGCGATCGGCGGCAGCCCCGCGAGCCCGAGAACCGCCAGCGCGAGAACCGCCGCGGCCGCGGCCACGCGTCGCGGTCTCGTCCTCAAGGCTTCGATCTCCCGCCGCCCTGAAGCTTCTCGAACGCGGCCTTCTCCTGAGCGGCGCGCGCGGCGTCCCCGAGAGCCCCGTAGATCTGCGAGAGAACCTGATGGAGCACCGGCTGCGCGTACCCCATCCTCGCGGCGGTCTCGATCTCCGTGGCCCCTTCGCGGAGCGCGCCCGACTGCGCGAGGCCGAGGCCGAGGTTGAAGGCCGACTCCGGATTCTTCGGGTCGAGGCTCCGCGCCAGCCTCAGCTCCCGGACTCCGTCCTGATCGCGGTGCAGCCTCAGGTAGAGCTGCGCGAGCGCGGTGTGGTAGGCGAGGGACATCGGCTGAAGGCGCGCCGCGCGCTCGAGGGACGGGAGGGCCGCCGTCACGTCGCCGCCGTCGGCGAGCAGGCGGCCGAGCTGGAAGTGCGCCTCCGCGTCGAGCGGCTGGCGCTCGAGCACCCGCCGGAAGATGTCCGCGGCCCCGGCCTGCTGCCCCGCCCGCGAGAGGGCCCTTCCGAGCTCGAGGCGGATCTCGTCGTCCTCGGGAGCGATCGAGACCGCCTCCTTCAGCTTTGCGACCGCGTCGCCGAACTTCCCCGCGTCGCTGCGCTGGCGCGCCTCGGCGCGCAGATCGCGGACGTGCAGCCGGGTCGCCTTGCGCTCCTCCTCCTCGCGGTACAGCTCCTCGAACCGCGCGAGCGACGCGCGCCGCTCGTCGGCGAGGCCCAGCGCGGCGTCGCAGCGCGCGAGGCTCTGCAGCGCACCGCGGTCGTCTCTCGATCGCTTCAGCACGTCGCGGAAGGCCGCGGCCGCCTCCTCGGGGCGTCCGGAGCGGAGGAGCGCGAGGCCGGAGTGGTAGCGCCCCTCGACCGTCATCGGCGCCTCCCTGAGCTTATCCCTCCGCTCGAACGCCGCGAGAGCGCGCGCGTCGTCTCCCAGGCGGTACGCGGCGATGCCGAGCCCCTCGAGCGACATCGCCAGCGCGGGATCGGGCGGGCCCGGGCGGGCGGACTGCAGATCGATCTCCTCTTGGAACTCGGACTCCGCCTTCTGCAGCGCCCCGATCGCGAGATCGATGCGCCCGATGTCGTGGTGTATCCGGGCCCGGCCCGGGGCGAGGGAAAGGATCTTCCGCAGGACGGCGATCGCCTCGTCGCTCCGCTCCTGGCGCGCGAGCGCGATGGCGAGGTCCGACAGGATGGCGACCCGTGCCTCGGCGGGGCCGCCCGCGCGCTCCGCGATTTCCGCGGCGAGCTGGAGCGGAGCCAGGGCCTCCGCGTACTTCTCCATGCCGACGTAGGCGCGGCCCAGCAGCGCGAGTCCCTCGGCGCCGTCCGGGTTCGTCCTCACCGCGAGATCGAGCGTGGCGAGGCTCGAGGCGTACTCACCGCGCGCGAGATCCGCGCGCGCCTGCTCGAGCAGCGAGGCGTATGTTCTTTCCTCGGCTCCGGGCATCGACGGGGGCGCGAGCGCGAGGGAGGCGAGAAGCGCCGCGGCCGCGCGGAAAGCATGTCTGGAGGACATCCCGAAAAGTATAGCGCGGGAACCCGTCCGCCCTTGATCGGCGCGTGCGGGCGGGGTATATGTGCGGTCTTTGGGACGTCTCGAGCGCGCGGCGCCCCGGGGGACAAGGTTTGAAACCATCTCGCGGGCGCCGTCGCGCCATCATCGTGCTGGCGACACTCCTCGCGGCCGGAGTCGGAGTCGCCGTCCACGCGATGAGTCCACCCTTCGCCGAGGCCGGGGGCCCGGAAGCCCCCGGCGAAGATCCCGTCGCGGCCAAACACATCCGCGACGGGGCCGAGCTCGCGCAGCAGGGCCGGCACGCCGAGGCGGTCTCGGCCTTCCGTCGCGCGCTCGCGATCTCACCCGGGAGCGCCGACGCGCACTTTCTCCTCGGGAGGTCGCTCCTCGAGATCGCCGTGCGGGAGGGGCGTCCGTTCGACGAGGCGGCCGGCGAGATGAAGGAGTCGCTGCGTCTCGATCCGACCCGCGACTACATCCGGCTCCAGCTCGCCGAGATCTTCGGACGCCGGATCCCCGGGGCATTCGACCCTGACGCCACGCTCGCCCTCTACCAGGGGCTCATCGAGCGGAACCCCGACCGGCCGGATTTCAGGCTCAAGTTCGTCCAGTGGATCTTCGCCGCCGAGGTCCGCATGAAGAAGGCCGGGGACCCGCGCCGTGTCTACCAGGACTCGGCGTGGGCGATGGATCACGCCCGCTACCAGCTCGAGAAGGTCATCGATCAGGTTCCCCGGAGCTCCGACGGCGGGATCGAGGCGAGAAGCCTCCTCGCCGAGGTCCAGTTCCGCTCGGGGGAGTGGGATGCCGCGCGCGCCACGCTCGGCGATCTGATCGCGCAGCTCCAGGTCGAGCGCCGGCCCGGCGTCGACCTGTCGAGCGCATGGAACACGATCGGCCACGCGTTCTTCCGCCAGAACGAGTACCGGAAGGCCGCCGACGCGTTCCGCAAGGCCTGCGAGATCAAGGCGACCCTCCCGTACCTCTACGATCTGCGCATGGCCTGGGACGCGATGGGAGGGTACGCGGCGGACGTTCCGCAGAAGCTCCGCTTTCCGCTTCGCGACGAGGTCTACGATAGAGCCCACCCTCCCGACCTCAAGTTCACCGACATCGCTTCCCGGCTGCACCTCGACAAGTTCGCGGGGGCTGGCCCGGCCTCGTGGGCCGACTACGACATGGACGGGAAGGACGACGTCGTCGTCTGCGGCTGCGACACGTACTGCACGCTCTACAGGGGGCAGGGGAGCTCCTTCGCCGACGCGACCATCGACGCGAAGCTGACCCGCACCGAGCCGGGGTTCGGCGCCGTGTGGGCCGATTACGACAACGACGGCGATCCCGACCTCTACATCGCGCGGAACGGCTGGAACGGGCCGGCCCCCAACTCGCTCCTCCGGAACAACGGGGACGGCACCTTCACCGACGTCGCCGAGGCGGCGGGGGTCGCGGATCGCGGATCGTCGTTCAACCTCGCGTGGTTCGACTACGACCGCGACGGCTGGCTCGACCTCGTCGTGACCAACGGCGTCTACATCGACGGGTCGACGAACCAGCTCTACCACAATCGGCGCGACGGCACGTTCGAGAACGTGACGGTGAAGGCCGGCGTCGCCGAGAAGCCGGGGTTCGGGACGATCGGCGTGGCGATCGGGGACTACGACGACGACGGCTGGCCGGACATCTTTTTCCACGGCCGCCTGACGCAGAACCGGCTCTACCGCAACAACCACGACGGGACCTTCACCGACGTCGCGGCCCGCGCGCACGTGCAGGGGTCCGGGAAGGAGAACGGCTACATCGCGTTCTTCTCGGATCTCGACAGCGATGGCGATCTCGACATCTGGACCGGAAGCCTCGCGCCGTGGGAGCAGGTTCTCGCCGGCTACCAGCCGGGGTACGAGCCGGGCCCGGTCGATCACATCCCGCGCCTGTACAGGAACAACGGCGACGGGACCTTCACGGACGTCTCGATCGAGGCCGGCTTCAAGTACCCGCTCGGCATCATGGCGGCGGGGGTCGCCGATCTCGACAACGACGGGTACGTCGACCTCTACCTGGGGACGGGCAACCCGGAGCTCCGCCGCGTCGAGCCGAAGAAGCTCTACCGCAACATCGCGGGGAAGCGGTTCGAGGACATCACGGGGTACTCCGGGACGGGGAACCTCGGGAAGGGGCACGGCGTGACCTTCGCAGACTGGGACGGCGACGGGGATCTCGACATCTACACCGAGCTCGGCGGCTTCTTCCACGGAGACTGGTGGCACGCCGCCTTCTACCGGAACGAGCTGGGGAACCGGAAGCACTGGATCAACGTCCGGCTCGTCCAGCCCGACAGGAACCGGGAGGCGATCGGTGGGCGCGTCACGATCCGCGCGGGAGCGATTCACCAGGTGCAGGAGGCGACGGCGGGGCGCGGCTTCGGATCGGAGAGCCCGCCGGGCCTTCACTTCGGCCTGGGGGGCCTGACGCGCGTCGAGCGCATCGACATCCGCTGGCCCGACGGGCAGACCCAGGTCCTCACCGACGTCGCGGCCGACCGCACGATCACGGTGAAGCGCGGCGAGCCGGTTCCGAAGTAAGATTCGACCCTTCGATCCGGGCGTCGAGCGGGCCCGTGGATCGACAATCAGCGGAGGAGAGATCGATGAATTCCGAAGGCAGATGGCTCGCGGCGGGGCTGTTCCTCGCGCTGGCGGCGGCCGCCCCCGTGGCGGCGGCGGAGGACAAGCCGGCCGAGCAGACCCAGAAGAACATCCAGGTGCTCAAGGGAATGCCGACCTCCCAGATCGGCCCGGTCATGAACGCGATGCGGGCCTCTCTCGGAGTCAATTGCGCCTTCTGCCACGTCGTGAACGGCGACAAGTGGGAGATGGACAAGGACGACAAGGACGAGAAGAAGACGGCGCGGAAGATGATCCAGATGGTCCTGGACATCAACAGGAACAGCTTCGGCGGCCGGCCGGCGGTGACGTGCAACAGCTGCCACCGGGGAGCGAACCATCCCGTCGGCCTCATCCCGCTTCCGGCCCCGGCCCCGGCGAAGTCCGACGAGGGGGACGCCGACGAGAAGGAGCCCGCGTACCCGTCGGCCCAGGAGGTCGTCGACAAGTATGTGAAGGCGATCGGCGGCGCCGACGCGGCGGCCAGGCTCAAGACCCTTTCGATGAAAGGGACGCGCGAGGGCCAGAGCGGCAAGCCGGCGCCCCTCGAGGTCATCCTGGCGGAAGGGAACAGGATCCTGATCGTCGGCACGACGCCGAACGGCACGAACACGACGGCTTCCAACGGGAAGACCGGCTGGGTGAAGAATCCGCGCGGGCAGCACGAGATGGACGCCGACGAGCTCGCGCAGTTCCGCGAGGCGGTGAAGGTCTACGACCCGATCAAGATCGCGACCGCCGGCGCCTCGATGAAGGTGGTCGCGACGGAGAAGATCGCCGAGAAGGACGCGTACGTGATGCGTGGCGAGGGGCCGAACGGAACGCGGCTGCGCTTCTACTTCGACAGGCAGACGGGGCTGCTCCTCCGGTCGTTCTCCGCGACGATCTCGTTGATCGGCGCCATCCCCGAGCAGACCGACTTCGACGACTACCGCGAGGTCGCCGGGGTGAAGATCCCCTTCACGATCGTCTACTCGAACGTGGATCCGTGGCAGAGCGCCACGCGGAAGTTCACCGAGGTGAAGCCGAACGCGCCGATCGATGCCGCCAGGTTCGATCCGCCCGGCGCGGGCAAGTAGGGAGCCGGATCAACGGAGCGGGAGCGCGCGGACGACCTCGGGCGCGCTCCCGTCGCACGGCCGCCCGTCGTGGTACCGGAGCGCCGCCCTCCCGCCGGCCACGGTCACGAGGCTCGAGCTGACGGTCGCCGCGTGCGGACCGTGCATGCAGACCGACAGAGGCCCCTGCGCCGGCTCGTGGGACCTCATCAACGATCTCAGCCCCCGGGCCTCGCGACGGATCTCCTCGCGGCCGCGTCCGGTCGCGAGCGATTCGACGAAACGCGTCCACGATCGCGCGCGCTCGCGTTCCGCCCCGCCCTGGTCGTACCCCGACGACACGTAGATCGCCGGTCCATCCTTCCGACCGGACGTCAGCCGCGCGCCGTCCCAGCGCATCCACCCCGTTGCGGCGGGGGCGCTCCGTCCGCGGGGCGGCTCGGCGACGACGATCTGGAAGGCGCGCACGTCGCCCAGCCGGGATCGCAGGCGGAGCAGCGTGTCGCGGACGCCGTCGATCGAGCCGAGAGGGAGCAGGCTCCACAGGACGAGCCCGCGGCTCGTCGGCGCGGCGGGAAGGCGGGATGGATTCGTTTCCGCGGCGTTGAGGACGCAGGTGGTGACGCCGGCGTCGTTCATGCCGATCCACGATCCCCGGCCGTCGGGATCCCGAGGCGCGACGAAGGCGCGTCCCTCCTCGACGTGGCGGTGCGGAGGGACGCCGCGCGCACGCTGGAACGACTCGTCACGGTTGTGCGCGAGCAGGTAGCCGCCCGCGACGGGGAGAAACGTGACGGTGCACATCGTCCCGCGTCATGCCTCCGGCGTCAGAGGGTCTCCTGGTGCCGGCCGAACGCGGCGCGCAGCGCGTCGCTGATCTCGCCGAGGGTCGCGGGCGCCTCCACGGCCTCGAGGATCAGCGGAACGAGATCGTCCCGCCCGCGCGCCGCGGCCTCGAGCCTTCGAAGCGCCGTCGCGTGCGGGGCGTCGCCTCCGCGCGCGGCGGCCTCCGCGTCGCGCCGCCGCCGAAAATCCCGAAGCCGGTCGGCCTGTCCCCGCTCGAGCCCGAGGTCGACCCTGTGAAGCGGAACGGTCGCTCCCCCGTCCTCCTGGAAACGATTCACGCCGACGATGACGCGCCGCCCCTGCTCTATCTCCTGCTGGTAGCGATACGCCGACTCCTGGATCTCGTGCTGGTAGAAGCCGCGCTCGATCGCGCGCACCGCGCCCCCCATCGAGTCGATCTTTCCCATGAGCTCGCCCGCGAGGGTCTCGATGCGGCTCGTCATCGCCTCGACGTAGTACGAGCCGCCGAGCGGGTCGGCGACGTCGGCCGCCCCCGACTCGTGCGCGATCACCTGCTGCGTCCGGAGAGCGATCGTCGCGGCCGCCTCGGTGGGGAGCGAGAGCGCCTCGTCGCGGGAGTTGGTGTGCAGGCTCTGCGTGCCGCCCAGCACCGCCGCGAGCGCCTGGAGCGTGACGCGGACCACGTTGTTGTCGGGCTGCTGCGCGGTGAGCGAGCTGCCCGCCGTCTGCGTGTGGAAGCGAAGCGCCATCGCGCGCTCGTCGGTGCAGCCGAACCGCTCGCGCATCATGCGCGCCCACATGCGGCGCGCGGCCCGGAACTTGGCGACCTCCTCGAGGAGGTTGTTGTGCGCGTTGAAGAAGAAGGAGACGCGGGGCGCGAGCTTCTCGGGGGAGAGCCCGGCGGCCTTCGCCGCCTCGAGATACGCCGCGCCGTTCGCGAGGGTGAAGGCCACCTCCTGCACCGCGGTCGAGCCGGCCTCGCGGATGTGGTAGCCGCTCACGCTGATGGCGTTCCATCGCGGCATCCGCTCGTGGCAGAAGCGGAGGATGTCGATCACCAGGCGCATCGACCCGGCGGGAGGGTAGATGTACGTGCCCCGGGCCGCGTACTCCTTCAGGATGTCGTTCTGCACGGTTCCCGAGAGGGCCGACTCGGGAATGCCGCGCCTCCTCGCGACGGCCACGTACAGCGAGAGGAGGATCGCCGCCGTCGCGTTGATCGTCATCGACGTGCTGATGCGATCGAGCGGCAGCCCGTCGAGCAGCGTCTCCATGTCCTCGATCGAATCGATGGCGACGCCCGATCGGCCAACTTCCCCCTGGGACATCGGGTGGTCGGAGTCGTACCCCATCTGGGTCGGCAGGTCGAAGGCGGTGGACAGGCCCGTCTGCCCCTGCTCGAGCAGATATCGGAAGCGGCCGTTGGTCTCGCTCGCGGTGCCGAAGCCGGCGTACTGGCGCATCGTCCAGAGCCGCCCGCGGTACATCGACGGCTGGACGCCGCGCGTGAAAGGGAACCGTCCCGGCTCGCCGAGATCGCCTGCGGGGCTCAGGCCGGAGACGTCGTCGGGGCCGTAGACGGCCTCCGGCTCGAGGGCCGGGTCGGTGGAGAAGGGCGCTCGGCGCGCTTCCCTGTCGTCGCTCTTGGAGGGCATCGGGTCGCCGGCAGCTTCCTACGCTTCGGGCGCGTTGCCGCGCCGGGGAAGGCACTATACCATGGCGTCTCCGCACGTCCGGAAACGGAAATCCTCCGCACGGGGAGCGTCGCAACGTGTTCAAGACGATCGAGTGGTCCGACGACGGCGTCGTGATGATCGACCAGCGCCGCCTCCCCGGGGAGGAGATCTACGTCACGCTCCGGACGCCGGAGGAGGTCGCGGAGGCGATCCGCAACATGACCATCCGCGGGGCCCCGGCGATCGGATGCGCGGCGGCGATGGGGCTGGCGCTCGCGGCCCGCCGCGCCGAGGAGATGCGCGACAAGGACTTCGAGGCCGCGTTCGAGGCGGCGGTGAAGCTGATCGGCGCGACGCGCCCGACCGCCGTGAACCTCTTCTGGGCGATCGCGAGGATGCGCGCGGTCTACCACCAGAACCGGGACGGCAACGACGGCCCGGCGATCGCGGCGCTCCTGGTGGAGGAGGCGAAGCGGATTCGCCGCGAGGACGAGGCGATGAACCGCCGGATGGGCGAGTTCGGCGCCGGGCTCATGCCCGACGACGGCCAGGTCCTCACGCACTGCAACGCGGGAGCGCTCGCGACCGGGGGGTTCGGCACCGCGCTGGGCGTCATCCGCGCGGCCGTCGCCCGCGGGAAGAAGATCCGCGTCCTCGCCGACGAGACGCGGCCGCTCCTTCAGGGGGCCCGCCTGACCGCGTGGGAGCTGATGCACGACGGCATCCCGACGACGCTCATCACCGACAACATGGCCGGCCACTTCATGCAGAAAGGCCAGGTCGCGTCGGTGATCGTCGGCGCCGACAGGATCGCCGCAAACGGCGACACCGCCAACAAGATCGGCACCTACTCGGTCGCCATCCTCGCGAAGGAGCACGCGATCCCGTTCTACGTCGCGGCCCCCTTCTCGACGCTCGACATGAACGTCGCCACCGGGGAGGGCATCCCGATCGAGGAGCGCCAGGGGGCCGAGGTGACGCACCTCGGCGGCGTCGCCGTATCGCCACGGGGGGCCGCGGTGCACAACCCCGCATTCGACGTCACGCCGGCGAAGTACATCACCGCCATCATCACGGATCGCGGCGTGGCGCGCGCCCCGTTCGAGGTGAGCCTGAAGGCGCTGGCGGCCGCGCGCCCCGCATGACGCCGGACCTCGTCCTCGGCATCGAGTCGTCGTGCGACGAGACGGCGGCCGCGGTCCTCGAGACGCCGCGCACGATCCGCTCGAACGTCGTCGCCTCGCAGATTCCGATCCACCGCCGGTACGGCGGCGTCGTCCCCGACCTCGCCGCGCGCCAGCACCTCCTCGCGATCGACACCGTCATCGAGGAGGCCCTGGGGACGGCCGGGTGCCGCCTCGAGGACCTCGGCGCCGTCGCCGTCACCTTCGGCCCCGGGCTCGTCGGCTGCCTTCTCGTGGGCCTCCAGGTCGCGAAGGGGATCGCGTACGCGCGGCGGCTCCCGCTGGCGGGGGTGAATCACCTCGAGGGGCACATCCGGAGCCTCTTCCTCGAGCACGCCGACGTGCCGCTTCCCGCGCTCTTCCTCGTCGTGTCCGGGGGGCACACGGCGCTCTATCTCATGAAGAAGGACGACGGGCGCTACGACACGCTCGCGCGGACGCGCGACGACGCGGCGGGGGAGGCGTACGACAAGGTCGCCCGGATCCTCGGCCTCGGTTATCCCGGCGGGCCGATCCTCGATCGCCTCGCGAAGCACGGCGACCCGAAGCGCTTCCCGTTCGGACGTCCGAAGATGAGCGACGGGAGCGACGACTTCTCCTTCTCGGGGTACAAGACGGCCGCGCTGCGCCACGTCGAGACCCATTCGATCGCGCGTCTCGAGTTCATGAACCCCGACGACGACGTCCCGCGCGCGCCGCAGGCGGCGGACTGCCCCCAGGCGGTGCTCGACCTGATCGCCTCGTTTCAGGAGGCGGTCGTCGACAACCTGGTCCGCACCACGATGAAGATCGCGCGGGAGGCGCGCGCCGCGGCGATAGGCCTCGCCGGGGGCGTCGCCTGCAATTCACGCCTGCGAGCCGCGATGTCCGCCGCGGGGAAGGACGCGGGAGTCCCCGTCCTCACGACGAGCTTCGCCCTCACGACCGACAACGCGGCGATGATCGCGGCGGCGGGCTTCAGCCGTCTCCGGCGCGGCGAGACATCCGGTTTCGACCTCAACGCCGACCCGAGCGCGGCGATCTGAGCCCGGGGTCTAAACCTTCCCCGCCGACGTCGTGTCCTAGTGGACGTGAGCCAGACAGCCAGCCCGGCCCTGGGAAGGTGGGTCCTTGAAGCGTCGCCCTGCAGCGTGAGCGCCCAGCCCGAAGAGATCGAACTCGTGCAGCTCGCAAGGAGCGGGGATCGTTCCGCCTTCGAGACGCTCTACCGGCGGAACGCCGGCAGGATCTACGGGCTCTGCCTGAGGCTGACCGGACGGGCCGCGGAGGCGGAGGACATGACGCAGGAGGCTTTCATCAGGGCGTGGCAGAAGATCGACTCGTTCGAGGGACGCAGCCTGTTCTCGTCATGGCTGCACCGGCTGGCCGTCAACGTCGTCCTCAACGATCGTCGCGGCCGGCCGAGCCCCGACGAGGTCGAGCCGATCGGAGACCACGAGGCGATCGCCGCTCGGGCCACCACGACGGGCGCGCGGGCCGGGGGCGGCGACCTCGAGGCCGCGATCGCGAGGCTTCCCGAGGGGGCTCGCCACGTCTTCGTGCTCCACGAGGTCTACGGCTACACGCACGAGGAGATCGCGGCGATCGCCGGCATCGCGGAGGGAACGTCCAAGGCGCACCTGCACCGCGCGCGGTCGCTCCTCAAGGAGGCGCTCAAGTCATGACGTGCGATCAGGCCCGGGATCTGTTCGACGACCCAGATGCCGCGCGCGCGCATCTCCAGTCGTGCGCGGCGTGCCGCGAGGAAGAGGCCCACGCCCGCGCGTTGAAGTCCGCCGCGGCGGAGCTCCCCGAATCGATCGAGCCGCCCGCCGAGCTCTGGCGGAAGATCGAGGCGGGGCTCGAACCCCGCGTCGTCCGCTTCCCGCGGCGCGAGCGGCCGCCCGTCCGCCGACTCCGGCTCGCGGCCGCGGCCGCCGCCGTCGTGGCGATCCTGGGGGCGGGATACGTCGCGATCGTCGTGGGCCGGCCGGGCGGTTCGAAGCCCGCCGTGCCGCCGCCGGCGGGGAGCGAAACTCCCGAGTTCGTTCCCGCGGCCGGCGCGACCTCCTCACCGACCTCCGTCCCGAGCCTGGGCGGGGCCGACATCGCCTTCATCGAGGCGAGGCAGCAGCTCCGGGCCGCCCTCTACGAGAGGCGCAAGTCGCTCTCGCCCGAGACCGTGCGGACGGTCGACAACAACCTGAGACTGATCGAGGGAGCCATCGAGGAGATCCGCACGGCGGTCGCGCGCGATCCCGGCAACCGCCAGCTCCAGAAGATGCTCATCTCCACGCGGCAGCGTGAGGTGGCTCTCCTCCAGCATGTGACGCAGACGGCCGATCTGCGAACGAGGACACGATGAAGATGAGAACGGCTCTGATGGCGCTCGCGGCGCTTGCGCTCTCCGTGGGCGCGGCGGGAGCGCAGGTCCAGATCGACAAGAAGAAGCCCGCGTCGCCGAGCGTCCACGTCCAGATCCGCAACAGCTTCGGCTCGCTCAGGATCGCCGGGAACGAGGCGAAGGAGGTCTCGGTGACCGGCCGCCTCGCCGCCGGCGCGGAAGGGCTGGAGTTCGACGGAGATCGCCAGGACTTCTCCATCGACGTCGCCACCCCCGAGGACTGGTCGTACGGCTCGGGCGACGACTCCGACTACCGGAGCGAGCTCGAGATTCGCGTGCCGAGCGGCGCGTCGCTCGACGTCGAGACGCTCAACGCCTCGGTTTCGATCACCGGCGTCGACGGCGTGGTGAACGTCGAGACGGTGAACGGCGCCGTGTCGGCCGCCGGCAATCCCAGGTCCGTCCAGGTCAATTCCGTCACGGGCAAGGTCGACGTCCTCGCGGTGTCGGCGGAGGTCCAGATCGAGAGCGTGAGCGGCGCCGTGTCCGTGAAGGGGGCGGCTCGATCCGCCGAGGTCACGACCACCAGCGGGGCGATCGACGTCACCGGAAAGGACTTCGAACGCGCGCAGCTCAAGTCGACCGCCGGCGACATCCACATCGACGGGAGCTTCCGCGGCGATGGAGGCGTCGAGATCGAAACCTTCAGCGGCTCCGTTCAGCTCGTCGTACCCGCCGACATCGCCGCGCGGTTCAAGATGACCACCTTCAGCGGCGGCATCGAGAGCTCCATGGGGCCGAAGCCGGTGAGGAATGGCCGGCGATCTCCGTACATGGAGGCTCGCTTCGCGACCGCCGAGACCGACTTCGACGTCTCGGTCACGACCTACAGCGGGAATATCATCCTCAGGAAGAGCGGCGAGACGAAGCCCCCGGCTCCGGCAAAGTGACGAAGGATCTCACCAGGAGGCGAAAGCCATGACTCTGCGTCGAGCGGTCGTCGTGCTGTTGAACGTCGTGATGCTCCTCCTCTCCGTGCCGAATGGCGTGACGGGGCCGACCCCTTCGTCGTCGGCCGGGTGGATGGAGAAGCTCGGCTCGTCCGACCCGGGAGAGCGCGGCCGGGCCGCTTGCGAGCTCGGCGAGATCGGCTCGCCGGCCGGCGCGGCGGTGACGGCTCTCGTGAAGCTGCTCGACGACGACACGGCGCTCGCCCCCGGATCGGGCTGCGGTCACTTCGTCTTCCGGAGCGACTCCATCGATCCCGCCGGCACGACCCCCGGGAAGGAGGCCGCGTACGCGCTCGCCGCCCTCGGCGACACCGCGGTGCCGCAGCTCGTCGCGGCGCTCGCCTCGCCCGGGGCGACGACCCGGCGCAACGCGGCCCTGGCCCTGGGAGAGTCCGGCGACCCGCGCGGTCTCTCACCTCTGCTCGCCGCGGTGAAGGACGCGGACGCGGGCGTGAGGCGCGAGGTCGCGGAGGCCCTCGGCCAGCTCGAGGATCCGCGCGCGGTTCCGGTGCTCCTGCCGCTGCTCGCCGATCGGAGCGCCACCGTGAAATCGTCGGCCGTCAACGCGCTGGCGCGGTTCCAGGACCTCCGGAGCGTCCAGCCGCTCGTCTCGGCGCTCGGCGACGCCGAGCCCGACGTCCGGCAGGCCGCCGCGTCGGCCCTGGCGGAGATCGAGGATGCCAGCGCCGTCGGCGCCCTGATCCGGGCGCTCAAGGACCCGAGCTACAAGGTTCGTGAGGCGGCGATCGAGGCGCTCACGAAGTTCGACGACTCGCGCGCCGTGGGACCCGTGGCCGGGATGGTGAAGGACGATCACTGGAAGGTGCGCGCCGCGGCGGTCGAGGCGCTCGGAGAGCTGCAGGGGACCACGGGGATCGACGCGCTCATCTCGGCCCTGGACGATCCGCACGGCGGCGTCCGGGAGAGCGCGGCGGAGTCTCTCGGGCACCTCGGCGACGCGCGGGGAATAGACCCGTTGATCCACGCGGTTAAGGACGCCGACTGGCGTGTGCGACAGGCGGCGGCCGAGGGGCTGGCCGCGCTCGAGAACACCCGGGCCGTCCCGGCCCTCATCGCCGCCCTCGAGGACCCGCACTGGAGCGTGCGGCAGGCCACGGCGGAGGCCCTCGGCGGCCTCGGCGACTCGCGGGCGCTCGACGGGCTCGCGAAGCGGCTCGGCGACGAGCACTGGGGCGTGCGGCAGGCGGCGGTGGAAGCTCTCGGCAAGCTCCAGGACGCCCGCTCCATCCAGCCCCTGTCGATCGCCCTCAAGGACGCGCACGCCGGCGTCCGTGAAGCGGCTGTGGAGGCGCTCGGCGAGCTCAGCGATCCGGCGGCGGCTCCGGCCCTCAAGACGGCGCTGAAGGACGTCTCGTCCCGGGTCCGGGAGGCGGCGCAGGAGGCCCTCAACGATCTCGAGGAGAAGCGGCAGGATGACGAGGACGGCGGCGACAAGGACTGACGAGGTCCTTCGATTCCGAAAAACTTTTTCGCGGCTCGTGCGTCCATAGAGAGTCTCGACGGACCGTCGTCGGCCCCCGGCTCGGGGGCTCCAGGGAGATTGAATGCGCTCGCCTCGCGCCGCGATGGCCGGCCTCGTGCTGCTCGCGATCGCCGCCGCGTTCTCCGCCGAGGTCGAGGCCTCCTTCGATCAGCTCTCGTCCCCCGAGCCGCCGGCGGTCGGGCCGGCGGGGAAACCCCCGAGGCCCACGTACCGCGTCCCAAGGGCGTCGGGCGCCATCGTGATCGATGGGAAGCTCGACGAAGAGGCGTGGGAAAGAGCGGTCCACCTCGATCTCCGGTACGAGGTCAACCCCGGCGACAATCTCCCCGCGGGGGCGAAGACGGACGCCTTCCTCACCTACGACGCGTCGCACTTCTACGCCGCGTTCTACGCCCACGACCCCGACCCGCGGAAGATCCACGCCCATCTGTCGGATCGGGATCTCGCGTTCCGCGACGATTTCGTGGGCCTGGTCCTCGACACCTTCAACGACGAGCGGCGCGCCTTCGAGTTCTTCGTAAATCCCGTCGGGGTGCAGATGGACCTCGTGCAGGACGACATCTCGGGGAACGAGGACTCGTCGTGGGACGCGATCTGGACGTCGGCCGGCCGCGTGACCGACGACGGCTACATCGTCGAGATGTCGATCCCCTACAACTCGCTCCGGTTCCAGAACTCCGCCGGCGATCAGACGTGGGGGGTCGACTTCGTCCGCATCTTCCCGAGGGATCGGCGCTACCAGTTCACGTTGAACCCACGCGACAAGAGCACGAGCTGCTACCTGTGCCAGATCGCGAAAATCGTCGGTTTCGCCGGCGCGACGCCGGGGGCGAACATCCAGATCACGCCGACGCTCACCGCGATACGGTCCGACGACGACCCGAACTTCCCGCTCGATTTCGATCCGAACTACAGGGGCCTCAGAAACGTCCGGAGCGGCCCGCACTACGACCTCGGCCTCACCGCGAAGTGGGGGATCACGCCGAACCTGACGGCGACCGGAACGCTCAACCCCGACTTCTCGCAGGTCGAGGCCGACACGGCGCAGCTCAACGTCAACGAGGCGTTCGCCCTCTACTTTCCCGAGAAGCGCCCCTTCTTCCTCGAGGGATCGGACTACTTCGACACGCCGTTCCAGGCGGTGTACTCGCGAAACGTCGCCGATCCTTCCTGGGGGGCGAAGGTGACGGGAAAGCTCGGGAAGAGCGTCGTCGGCTTCTTCGCGGCCGAGGACGCGCGGACGAACCTCCTCTTCCCGGGGAGCCAGGGGTCGATCACCGACACGCTCGTGGCGCCGACCACCGACGCCGTGCTCCGATACCGCCTCGACGCCGGATCGAGCTCGTCGATCGGCGCGCTCGTGACGTCGCGCGAAGGCGACGGTTACTCGAATCGCGTCGCCGGGGTCGACTCGCTCCTCCGGCCCACGAAGAGCGATTCGATCCGCATGCAGCTCCTCGCTTCACAGACGGAGTATCCGGACGCCGTCGCGGCGAGGGACGCCCAGCCGGTCGATCCGTTCGGTGACCACGCCTTCAGGCTGCAGTACGACCACAACACGAAGAGTTTCTCCGCGTGGGCCCGCTCCATCGACATCGGCCCGGGCTTCCGCGCCGACATGGGCTTCGTCCCCCAGGTGGATTACCGCGAGGAGCTCGCAGGCGCCGAGCGCACCTGGTGGGGGAAGCCGGGGGCTTTCTTCAGCCGCATCCTCTCCGGCGCCGAATCCTCCTGGCGCGACGATCAGTCGGGGCGGCTGCTCCAGAACCGGACGGCCGGGTGGGTCTCGCTCCAGGGGCCGCACCAGTCGTTCGTGTTCCTGGGCGCCGGCCACCGGGTCTCCGGCTTCCGCGACAACGAGTTCGACCAGGGTTTCGTCGACTTCGATTTCAACATGGAGGCGACGCGCGCCGTCTTCTTCGGGGTCTCGGGAGGGGCCGACGCGCACGTCGATTTCGCGTTCGCGGACCCGAACGACGCGGGTGCGGCGCGCCAGGGACACCAGTTTCGCGTCGCCCCGAACGCGCGCTACAACGTGGGCCGGCACGTCCGCTTCGACCTCTCGCACGAGTACCGGCGGCTCGAGAACGACGACGGCCACCTCTTCATCGCGAACCTGACACAGCTCACGACGGCCTATCAGGTGACGGTGCGGATGTTCTTCCGCGCGATCCTCCAGTACGAGGGGACGAAGCACAACCTCGCCCTTTACGGCCTGCAGTGTCCGGGCGGCATTCCGGGCGGAGCCAACTGCCCGTTCCAGCCGAGGGAGAGAAACCTTTTCAGCCAGCTTCTCTTCTCGTACAAGATCAACCCGCAGACGGCGTTCTTCCTGGGGTACTCGGACAACCGGTCGGGGCTCGAGACGGGTCCCCCGAACGCGCCGATCGAGATCCCGTTGACCCGCACCTCCCGCACCTTCTTCTTCAAGCTCGGCTACGCCTGGGTGATCTGAGCCCCGGCCCGCCGCCCCCGCGGCGTTGATGTCGCCCCGCGCCGAAGGTACAGTGGCTCCCTCTCCACACCGGAAGCGAAGGATGAATCCCGAGAAGATCCGCAATTTTTCCATCATCGCGCACATCGATCACGGGAAGACGACCCTCTCCGACCGTCTCCTCGAGCGCACCGGCGCGCTCAGCAAGCGCGAGATGCACGATCAGGTCCTCGACGACATGGACCTCGAGCGCGAGCGCGGCATCACCATCAAGGCCCGCTCCGTCGCGCTGCGCTACACGTCGAAGGCGGGTGAGGAGTACCTCCTCAACCTGATCGACACCCCCGGTCACGTCGACTTCTCGTACGAGGTGAGCCGATCGCTCTCGGCGTGCGAGGGGGCCATCCTCGTCGTCGACGCGACGCAGGGGGTCGAGGCGCAGACCCTCGCCAACGCCTACCTCGCGATCGAGAACCACCTCGAGATCATCCCGGTCATCAACAAGATCGATCTTCCGTCCGCCGAGCCCGAGCGCATCAAGGAGCAGATCGCCGACCTGAACGGGGTCGACACCAAGCACACGGTCCTCGCGTCGGCGAAGGAGGGGATCGGGATCGACGACATCCTCGAGGCGATCGTCGAGCTGATCCCCCACCCGCCCGGATCTCCCCAGGCGCCGTTCCGCGCCCTGATCTTCGACTCCTGGTACGACATCTACCGGGGGGTGATCATGCTCGTGCGCGTGCTGGACGGCTCCGTCGCCGACAGGATGCGCATCCGGCTCATGGCGATGGGGACGACCCACGACGTCGAGGAGGTCGGCGTCTACACGCCGAAGATGAAGCGCACGGAGCGGCTCGGCGTGGGCGAAGTCGGCTACATCATCGGCAATCTCAAGGACGTGAAAGAGTGCCAGATCGGCGACACCGTCACCGACGACAAGAACCCGACGACGATCCCCTTCCCGGGCTTCCGGCCGATCAAGCCGATGGTCTTCGCGGGCCTCTACCCCCTCGACGACACCGGCTACGACATGCTTCGCGACGCCCTCGAGAAGCTCCACCTGAACGATTCGTCCCTCTTCTTCGAGCCGGAGTCCTCCATCGCGCTCGGCCTGGGTTTCCGCTGCGGCTTCCTCGGCCTCCTCCACATGGAGATCATCCAGGCCCGCCTCGAGCGCGAGTTCGGGATCGATCTGCTCACGACGGCGCCGAGCGTGTCGTACCGGGTGATGAACTCGAAAGGGGAGATCCTCGAGATATCGAACCCGAAGGAGATGCCCCCCGCCGGCGAGATCGAGGTGATCGAGGAGCCGCTCATCACGGCGCTCATCATCACGCCGCCCGAGTACCTGGGGGCCATTTTCTCGCTCACCGAGGACCGGCGCGGCTCGCAGAAGGAGATGAAGTACCTGTCTCCGCAGAGAGTCATGCTGACGTACGAGCTGCCGCTGAACGAGGTGGTGCTCGACTTCCACGACCGGCTGAAGTCGATCTCGCGCGGGTACGCCTCGCTCGACTACCACCTCTCGGGCTACCGCGACGCGGATCTCGTCAAGCTCGACATCCTCGTCAACGGCGACCCGGTCGACGCGCTGTCCCTCATCGTCCACAAGGAGAAGTCCTACCTCCGCGGGCGCGCCCTGGCCGAGAAGATGCGGGAGGTGATCCCGAGACAGATGTTCGAGGTCGTCATCCAGGCCTCCATCGGCGCCCGGGTCATCGCCCGCGAGACCGTCAAGGCGCTCAGGAAGAACGTCCTCGCGAAGTGCTACGGGGGCGACATCAGCCGGAAGCGCAAGCTCCTCGAGAAGCAGAAAGAAGGGAAGAAGCGCATGAAGCGCGTCGGCAAGGTCGATATTCCCCAGGAGGCGTTTCTCGCCATCCTCAAGATATGACGGCTCGGCGCCCCGGCCGGCGCGCCCTCGCGGCGTTCCTTGACACCCTTTCGGCGACCTCCATATATTGTGGCGCGATGCCGCAGCCAATCGTCACGACGCCCCGACGAGCACGCCTCGCCCGGCGCGGCGAGCTCGGCGCCTCGGGCGTCAAGCTCTTCATCTCGCTCGTCATCCTGGCCCTGCTCGCGCACACCGCATACGTCTTCATCCCGGTCTACATCGCCGTCTACGACTTCGACAGCCAGGTCGAGCGCGAGGCGAACTACGGGGCCACGAAGACGAACGAGGCGATCGTGAAGGCGCTCGTCGACTACGCGGCCGAGCGCCACCTGCCCGTGAAGAAGGAGAACCTGAAGCTCGCGCGCGGCCAGTCGCGCATCACGATCGACGGCACCTACTCCGTGCCGGTGAAGACGCTCCTCTACACCTACGACTGGAAGATCGACATCAAGAAGGAAGCGGTTCTCTTCTAGAGGCCGTCCTCCCCGCCGTTCTCGTCCCCCGTCAGCCCCCCCTGCTCGACCACGACGTTCCCGTCCTTGACGACCGTGGCGACGTGGTTCACCCCGAAGTGGTAGACCAGGTGCAGGTAGTGCGGGATGTCCAGGATCAGGAAGTCGGCCCTCATCCCGGGGACGAGCACCCCGACCCGATCGGCGATGCCGAGGCTCGCCGCGGCGTTGACGGTGGCCGCCGCGATCGCCTCCTCCACGGAGAGGTCCATGAGCAGCACGCCGAGGCCGAGGATCTCCTGCATCGACTCGGTTCGCGACGTGCCGGGATTGAGATCGGTCGCGAGGTAGATCGCGACTCCGGCCTCGACGAGCCGTCGCGCCGGCGCGTGGTGCGCCGACTTCAGGCAGAAGGTCGCGCCGGGAAGGAGCCCCGCCGGGACACCCGCCGCGGCGAGCGCGCGCACGCCGTCGTCGCCGATGTGGTCGAGGTGATCGGCCGAGGTCGCGCCGATCTCCGCCGCGAGCTTCGCGCCGCCGAAATCGCTGAGCTGATCCGCGTGGACGCGCGCGGCGAGGCCGTGGGCCTTCCCCGCCGCGAAGATGCGCCGCGCTTCGGCGATCGTGAAAGCGCTCCGCTCGCAGAACACGTCGCAGAACGACGCGAATCCGGCCGCCGCCGCCGCGGGGATCATCCTCTCGGCCACGAGGGTCACGTAACCGTCGCGATCCCCCTGGTACTCGGGCGGGAGGGTGTGCGCGCCGAGGAGCGTGCCCAGGACCGTCATCGGGTGCGCCGTCGCGGCCTCGTCCAGCAGGCGCAGCAGCGCGAGCTCGCTCTCGAGCGTGAGCCCGTACCCCGACTTGGCCTCGCAGGTGGTCGTGCCGTGGAGGAGCATCCGGTCGAGGCGCCTGAGGAGCGACTCACCCAGCTCCTCCGGGATGGCGGCGCGGGTGGCGCGCACGGTCGAGAGGATGCCGCCCCCGCGCGCGGCGATCGCCTCGTACGAACTCCCCTCGAGGCGCATCGCGAACTCCTCGTGACGCGAGCCGGCGAAGGCGAGGTGGGTGTGCGCGTCGACGAACCCCGGGACGACGACGCGGTCGGTTCCCTCGAGGATGACCGCGTCGTCGGCGAGCGTGACGTCGCGCTCGAAATCGGCGCGGCTGCCCGCGAAGACGATCACCCCTTCGCGCGCCGCGAGGCACCCCCCCTCGATGACTCCGAGATCGCGCATCGAGCGGCCGACGCGTGGGGCAGGGCCGGCCAGCGTGACGAGCTGGGCCGCATCGACGACCGCGAGGTCGGCCGGGATCAGGCGCCGGGCTCCCTGCGCTCGCGTCGGGTCATGAACCGGAGCCTTCCCGAGACATCCTCTTCTTCCTTCCGCATGTCGAGGAGCTTGGTGTGCTGCTCGATCACGCTGCGGATCTTCGACTCGAAGGCGTCGCGCTCGACGCGCAGGTCGAGGATCTGCGCCTCGAGCTGGGAAACGCGCTGTCCCGCGTGCTCCAGGAGCCGGTCGGCTTTCAGCTCGGCCTCCTTCAGGAGCAGATCGCGCTCCCGCACCGACTCGGCCTTCATGTCGTCGGCCAGCTTCTGGGCGGTGTAGAGCGTCTCCTTGAGGATCCGCTCCCGCTCCTTGAGATCGCCGAGGCGGTCGCGCAGCTCGGCCACCTCGTCGGTCAGCCGCGTGTTCGCGACGACGAGCTTCTCGTACTCCTCGGCGACGAGGCTGAGGAAGGCCTTCACCTCCTCCGCGTCGAGGCCGCGCATCGCCTTCTTGAACTCGTGCCCCTGGATGTCGAGTGGTGTGATCCTCATCGCCGGGCCGCCCCCTCCGCTCCTGCCGGCACTTCGGCTGCCGGCCGTTCTCCGAACAGTGCGCGACCGACGCGCACGTGCGTCGCCCCCTCCTCGATCGCGACTTCGAAGTCGTCGGTCATCCCCATCGAGAGGGCGGGGAGATCATATCCCCTGACGCGCCACGTGTCCCGCAGCTCCCCGAGCTTTCGAAACCACGGGCGCGACCCCTCGGCCGTCTGTCCCTCCGCGAGGATGGGCGGGATGGCCATCAATCCCGCGAGGCGCGCGTGGGAGAGCCCGCGCATCGCCTCGAGCAGCGGCCCGAGATCTCCGGGCGCGATCCCGCCTTTCGACGCCTCGCCGGCCAGGCTCAGCTCGACGAGGAGAGAGGGGCGCGCCCCGATCTCGCCCGCGAGACGGTCGATCCGTTGCGCGAGGGAGATCGAATCGATGGAGTGAATCCAGGAGAAGAGGGCGACCGCGCGGCGCACCTTGTTCTGCTGAAGGCGCCCGACGAGGTGCCACGTGAGAGGGTTCGGTCCGGATTGGACCGCGGGAATCTTCGCGTCGGCCTCCTGCACGCGGTTCTCGCCGAAATCGGTCAGGCCGGCGTCGACCGCCCGCTGCACCGCCCCGGCGGGCATCGTCTTCGAGATGCCGATCAGCGTCACGTCCCCGGAGCGGCGTCCGGCGCGCAAGGCGGCGCCGGCGATCCGTGCGCGCACCGCCGAGAGACGATCGGCGATCCGCCCGTCCCCGTTCATCCGGAGATCTCGGCGCGAGGGAGCGGGAGTCCGGCGGAGACGCCCGGCGGATCCTCGTTGTGCGAGTCCATCGCCTGGTTCGCGAGCCGATCGGCGTCCTTGTTCCTCTCGCGCGGCACGTGCTCGAGGGTGACGCGCGAGAGGCGTGCGATCAGGCGCTTCGCCGCCTCGTACATCGGGATGAGGCCGGCGTTCTTCACCTTGTAGCGCCCCTGGATCTGGCGGACCAGGAGCTCGGAATCGGATCGGATGAGGACGTTCACGGCGCCGGCGCCTATGGCGTAGCGGAGCGCGGCGATCAGCGCGGCGTACTCGGCGACGTTGTTGGTCTGGCGGCCGAGGTAGCCGTACAGCCCCGTGATCGGGTTTCCACCCTGATCGCTGACGTGAACTCCGAATCCCGCTTCGCCCGGATTCCCGCGCGCTCCGCCGTCGATGTGGATCAGCAGCCGCACCGGCTCAGGCCGGCTCGGCGGAGCTTTCGGCTCCCGCGCCGGCGCGGGGCGTTTCTTCGAGGAAGTAGAGGATCCGCTTGCACGTCTCGCACTGGATGATCTGGTTGTTTTTCCGGACATCGGCGAACACCTGCGGTCTGATCCTGACGTTGCATCCGGAGCACCGCTCGTCGCGCGCGCGGGCCAGCCCGACGCCGGCCCTGGGCTTCGCGATCCGCTCGTAAATCTCGAGCGCGTCCTGGGGAATCTCCTTGAGCGCCGCGTCGCGATTCGCGGCGATGCCGCCCCGCTCGGCGGTGATGCCGTCCCGCTCTCTCGCGAGCGTCGCCCGCCGCGCGTCGAACTCGCCCTGGCGCGCGGCCACGGCCTTCTCCTCATCGCGCACGAGCTTTTCCTGGGTCTCGGCGTCGTCCATCGCCATGAGGATCTTCTCCTCGATCTGGCCGATCTGGGTGCGGACGGTCTCGATCTCGTTCAGGATGGCGCGGTACTGCTCGTTCGTCTTCACGTCGCGGCTCTGGTCGTTGTACTTGGAGATCTTCTGCTCCCAGTCCTGGAGCTCGCGCTCGAGCTCCCGGCGGCGCTTCTGCGCCTCCGTGACTCGCTCCTTCGCGCGGGCGACCGAGGCCGAGGCGGCCTTCTGATCGTCGTCGATTTTCCTGAGCTCGGTCGGGATTTGCGAGAGTCGGGCGTCCAGGCGGGCGACCTCCAGGTTCAGCTCCTGGAAGCGGACGAGCGTTCGTATGAGTGGATCCACTTCTCTCCCTGCCGACCGCGGCGATCGAGGCTCTGGCGGCCGCCGCGCGGTGCGTCCCGGAATGTCATGGCGTCCGCCATAGTACGGACGCCCGCCCGATGTTGCAAGGGCAGGGGGTGGTCGGTCATGGTTCAGTTTGACCCGCCGGGACGGCTGCGCTCAGGACCCCGCCTGTGCTCGCCTCCGGGTTCGCTCGCCACCCACTCGCGGCAAGGCATCGTCTGATGGCAGGTGTCGCCAAGCGCTCGCGGGTACCCGGTTCGCTCACACGGCCCTGCGAGTCAAACTGAACCATGACCGGGTGGGCATCGTCCCGGCGGGGGATCGGCGGTCAGGGCCCCTCGAGGCGGTCGATCTCGTCCCAGGTCAGGACCCCGGCCTCGACCATCTGCTCGAACGCTTCCTCGAAATCCTCGGACGACGCGGTGCCGCAGCGGTAGATCGCCGACTTCACTTCCCAGAGAGCCTCGCCGGGCGCGAGGGACTTCAGCCGCTCCAGGGTCTCGGAATCGAGCAGGGCCATGGGTGACCTCCGTGGATGATCGTGCGGGCGGAAGCACGGCATGAGGACCGTCGGGAGGATGGTGGATATCTCATGGTAGCCGCGGCGCTTCGAGACGTACAGGCGCCTTGGGGATCGCCTGGAGCCCGAGGAACGCCGCGATCAGGCGATCGGCGTCCTCCGCCCTCGCCGCCAGGAGATGGAAGACGAGTCCACCTCCCGGGCGGCGCGTCGTGAGGATCTCGCTCACCGGCGCGGCGGCCCCGGTGGCGGCGACGAGCGCCTCCGGGGCGAACGGCGAGGCGACGCGCGCCGGGGCGCGCAGGTCCTCCGGGCCGAGGAGCACGACACCGCCGAGACACTCGTAACGGGACGCGAACGCCGCATCCGCCGGATCCTTCGGATCGAGAAGCCGCGAGAACCTGGCGGGGCCGTCGCGTCGCAGCCGGCCGAGCGCCTCGCCCATGCCGTCGCCCGCCGCGGCGAAGCCGTCGCTCACGAGATCGGCGGGGCGCGCCGCCGCCACCGGCGTCGCCGCCGCCCCGAGTCGCGCGATCTCGTCGATGGTCCCGTCCTCGAGCCGGCGCCCATCCCGGAAGGCGTCCCGGACCGCCGGGAAGATCGCCTTCGCCAGGCGATCGACGTCGGCGAGGTGGTACCACGTTCCCGTCGCGTTGAAGGTTTCGGGGGAGAGGCGGGCGTCGGCGAGACCCTGCCCGAGCGCCGTCGGGAGGGCCTCGCGGAGGAGACGCCACACGATCGCCGGCGACGTCCCGGAGGCGAAGATTCGGCGCGCGAGGGCGTCGTTGCGCGCCGGATCGAGCTGGTGCCAGAGATAGTGCGACGTCTCGTGGGCGATCACCTGGATCTGGTCGCGGGGCTCGTCGCCCGGGCGGATCTCGATGAGGAGGTACCGACCGTCGGCCTGCGCGTGGGTCGATCCTTCCTCGGGGAGCGCCATCAGCTCGATGCGTCCCGGCGGCGCCGCGTCGGGGTCCACGCCGAAAAACGACGCCACCTCGCCGAGGTAACGGGTGAGGCCGCTCTCCTCGAGGAACGGCTTCAGCTTCGACTCGAAGCGCGGCAGGTACGAGGTCTCCTTCCACGCCTCGTCGAATCGCGCGCGGAACGTCTCGAACACGCGGCGGAGAGTCGCCGATTCCTCGGGCGTCAGCTCCGCCGACATCGACGAGATGAAATCGTCGGCGCTCGTCGCCTCGTAGGAGCGCGTCTGAAACGTCTGCCGCCAGTCGGAGACGTCGCCTGGCTGCGGGAGGCATCCCCGCTCGTTGAGGACCTTCGGCTCGGGGGTCGGAACGGCCTTGTAACGGATCGCGACCCACGAGCGCAGGAGCTCCATCTCTCCCGCGCCGGGGATTCCGAATCTCCGCCGCCAGTAACGGCGGTAGGCGGCGACCGTCTTCCCCTGGGACGAGCCGGCGAGATTGTCGATGAAGTGGACGAGGTTCGCGACGTACGAGACCTCGACTTCGAACCGCGGCAGGTGCCCGCGGGGGGGCGGCGAGGCGTCCGCGCCGACGCCCGGCGACGGAATGGCGAGGGCCAGCGCGAGGATCGCGCGCTTCACGGGCAGGGAGCGATGTTTGGTCGCTGACGGTTGGCGCTGTCGAAGCCGAGCGCCCCCTCGATCCCCGCCTTCACTCCGGTGACGAGGTAGAGGAAAGCCGAGCCCGGAGCTGGGTTCGCGGCGTCGGTGAACGCGGGGGACGGCAGTCCCGAGGCGAGGCACGTCCCGTACGACGACGGCATCGAGCCCGGTATCCCGCCCCGATACACGTTGTAGGTCGAGCTGTGGGGCTCGGCGGACCAGGCGAGCGCCCCGCCGGCGGCGACGGTCACCCCCACGACCGGCTTCACGACGTCGTTCGCCGCGCCGAGGAGATCGATCTTCCCGCCGCCGTAGAGCTGGTTGGGCACCGCGCCGGTGAAGGCGTCCGATCGGGCGTTGAGGCTCAGCCGATCCCGGGCCTGCGCCGCCGTGAGGCCCGGGTTGAACTGGAGCAGCACCGCGAGCGCCCCCGCGACGTGGGGCGACGCCATTGACGTGCCGCGGAGCCCCCAGTGGAGGCCGTCGAAGCTCTTGATCTGCGGCGAGGCGGAGATCAACGAGCTGAGGGTCGAGACGATCCACTCGCCGGGCGCCGAGACGTCCGGCTTCAGCCGCCCGTCCCGCGTCGGGCCGTTCCCCGAGAAACCGGAGATCCCCGAGAGGACGCCCGAGAGCGCGCGGCAGGTCGTCGGGTTGTTCGGATCGGCGTTGGGCCAGCAGCTCCTCGTGATGTACGAGCCGGCGGTGGTCGCGTAGAGCGAGGTCGCCGGCATCGCGCAGATCGACGTCTCGTTCGCGGGTGAGAAGGTCACGTTCGCGAACGAGTTGCCGAGCGACGCGACGTTCCAGACGTGGTAGTGCCCGCCCTGCGGAACGCCGACGCCCGTGACGCGGATCTTCATCGTGGCGCCCGACGGGGGCGCGACGACGGGCGCGCACGCGCTGCTGTCGAGAAGGAAGATCTCCACCTCGGAGTCGTGGTTGTCCGGGTCGGTCGTGTTCCTCGCGTCGATCGTCACCTGGCCGCTCGTCGTGCAGATCGGCCCCGCCTTCGCACCCCGCGCGGCGGTCGCGAGGACGGTTCCGCCCGAGTCGACGAGGCTCACGGTCAGGTTGTCGCCCCCTTCGTACCACAGGTCGAAGTCGATCTCGTCGTTGTTGGATCCTCCCGCCGGGGTGTACGGCGGGATGACGAACGGGTGATCGAGCGCGACCCCGACGGACGCCGTCGCCTCCGCGTGGATCGCGCGACCGCGCGAGTTCCCCGAGGCGATCGCCGCGGCACGCCCCTTGTTGGGCGCGGCGAGGATCGCGTCGAGGGAGATCTCGTCGGGATCGGTGCCGTCGTGCGCGCCGTAGTCGCCGCCGAGGGACATGTTGATGACGAACGGCTTGCCGGCGGCCGCCGCCCTGTCCCGGATCCAGGCGTAGGCCGTGGTGAGATCTCCGTTGAAGAACCCGGCGCTGGTGAAAACCTTCACGATGATCAGGTCGGCGTCCGGCGCGACCCCCGCGTATGTCCCGGCGGGGACGCCGTTCGCCGTGGAGAGCCCGTTCCCGGCGGCGATCCCCGCGACGTGCGTGCCGTGGCCAAAGCCGTCGCTCAGGGTGACGGGCGCGCCCCCGAATAGATCCGCGTCGAGATCCACCTTCGGGAAGCACCTTCCGAAGGTGTAGCCGGCGCCGCAGCCGGATCCCGCGCCGATCGAGTCGGTCTGGTCCCAGGCGTCGAGGAGGCGCGTCGTGCCGTCGGCGTTCCTGAAGTCCATGCGGCGGAAATCGATCCCCGAGTCGATCACGGCGACGATGACCCCTTTGCCGGTGCCGCCGTACGCCGCGGCGGTCGCATCGGCCCCCATCTCCGCGGTGCTGACGTCCAGCACCGGGCGGTACGAGCGCGCGGGCTTGATCGACACGACGCCGGGGGCCGCGGCGAGGGCGTCGAGCGCTCCCAGGTCGGCCTCGACCGAGGCGATGCCGCCCACGATCGCGCGGACTTCCGCTCCGATCCGCTCCGCCTCCGATCGAAAGGCCTCGGGATCGGTCGTCCGCACCCGGAGGAGCGCGCGCCCGGGGCGCTCGCCGGGGGCGAAGGGAGCCCGGGAGGGAGCGAGGCCGGTTGTCGAAGCGTCCCGAAGGGCCGGGTGAATCCTGCGGTCAAGAGCCGGTGTCGCCGCCGCCGCGGCCGGCGCGAGGGCGAGCGACAGCGCGAGGCATGCCAGGGCGCGGCGCATGGCGGGAATATACGTCGAGCCCGGGGGGGACGGAAATGCCCCGGTTGTCGCCCGTCCTGTTTATTGGCTATGGTGACCGCCCCGGCCGGACCCAGCGTCTCCGGCCTCAGGCGGAGACCGAAAATGCCCTCACGCAAGAGCGAGCCCAGGAGCAAGCCGAAGGCGACCGCGACGCGCCGGAAGAAGAAGCAGGCCGAGGCCGGATCGAGGGGGCTCCCCGCCGCCGACCTCGCCCCGGCGGCGCGCCCGCAGCGGGTCGTGGATCTCGCCCGCGCCATCGAGGCGGACGGGGGGAGCGTCCTCGCGGCGTACCGCGATCCCATCGGCGGCCACTGGCAGCTTCTCGCCGGCCTCCCGGCCGAGAAGGTGATCCCGACCCCCTTCCAGCGCGACCTCTCGGACACCCACGCCGCGCGCCTCACCGACGTCATCGACAAGCTCGATCGCTTCCTCGATCCCGTCATCGCCATCCGCACGAAGGACGGCGCCTACTGGACTCCGAACGGCCATCACCGCACCGCGGCCGTCAAGCGGCTGGGGGGGAGATCGATCGTCGCCCTCGTCCTCCCCGACGAGGAGGTCGCCTACCGGATCCTCGCCCTCAACACCGAGAAGGCGCACAACCTTCGCGAGAAGTCGCTCGAGGTGATCCGCATGGCGCGCGCCCTCGCTGTGGACGAGAGGCGGCCCGAGAAGGAGTTCACTCTCGAGTTCGAGGAGCCGTCGTTCCTCACGCTCGGTCTCGCCTACGAAGAGCGCGGCCGGTTCAGCGGCGGGGCGTACCACTCCGTTCTCAAGCGCACCGAGGAGTTCCTCGCGACGCCGCTCCCGAAGGCGCTCGAGGAACGGAAGCGGCGCGCCGCGCTCCTCCTCGAGCTCGATGACGCCGTGATCGCGGCGGTGCAGGCGCTCAAGGAGCGTGGCTTTCAGAGCCCGTACCTCAAGGCCTTCGTCGTCGCCAGGATCAATCCGCTCCGGTTCCAGCGCGCGGCCAGGGCGGAGTTCGACGCGACGATGCGCAAGATGCTCGACTCCGCATCCCGCTTCGACGCGTCGAAGGTCAAGCCCGATCATCTGGCGGCCGCGTCCGGGCCGCCGGATGAATGAGGCATCGCCCTTCCCCTTGACGGCCGTCCGGCTCCTGGCGGCGCTTCTCGCCGCCCTCGCCGTCGCGCCCGCTCCGGCCGCCGCGGGAGAGGGGGACACACCGATCATCGAGAGGGTGGGCGACGTCTCCGTCCTCACCCCACCGTGCGGCGATCTCCCGTGCCGCGGCCTGTACGGCGCGGCGAGGATCCAGGGGTGGCTCGAGGGGCTCGTGGGCGAGCCGTTCGATCCGGCGCGTGTCGTCCGGCGCGTCGAGCGGCACTACACGTACCTCGGGTACCGGCCGCGCGTGGACGCGTCGATCGCCGAAGGGGCGCTCTCGGTCCGCGTCGTGGAGGCGCCGGCCGTCATCGCGGAGATCACCGCCGATCCGGGCCTGGTGGCGCCGTACCTCCCGGCGGGAACCCTCGATGGGATGGAGCCGGTCCGGCGCGGATACGTCCCGATGCGGGCCCTGCGAGGGCGCCCGGGCGATCTCGTCAACCGGGACCGGGCGATCGTGGACGAGTACGACCTCTCGCTTCTCGGCTACGACATCGTGCGCGTCCCGGACCCCGACGCCGCGGAGGATGCCCCGCGCCGGTACGCGGTGGTCCGGCGGCTGCCGAAGAGGATTCACCAGAAGCTGAAGGAGGCCGGCTCGCCGGATGTCGCGAAGCTCGGCGGGGACGACGCCGCGCCCGACCGCGCGGGGATCGAGCCTCTCGCGCTCACGTCGTTCGACGGCACGGTCGACTACAGCCGCCGCCAGCTCTTCACCGCGCGCCTGACGTATCAACGGGCCCATCTCTTCCGGGAGTTCGATCGACTCGAGGTCAGTCCGTACGTCGCGCGCCGTCTCGCCGGAAGTCTCAGCTACTCGGCCCCGTATCTCCTTCCCGAGACGATCACCCCGTGGAACTTCTTCGCCGGAATCAGGCTCTACGACGAGTTCACCCCCGACCGGCAGTTCGTGAAGACGTCGGGGTCCGGCCCGGCCGCGATGACGACGGTCTTCTCCGGCGACCAGGAGAACGAAGGGGCCCGGCTCGCCGTGGGGCTCGCGCCCCTCACGCACTGGAACGGGCACTCGCTCTCCGGCGCCGTCTACGTCAACCGATACAGGGTCTCCTTCAGCGGCTGCACGATCTCGGTGAACTGCGAGCGCTTCGCCGGCTCGGACCCCCGCATCCCCGGCTCGAGGCAGAACGACGTCAACATCGTCGGCGTCTCGCTCGACTACCTCTACGAGCACCTCTTCCGATCGCCCCGCTTCTCGTGGCGCTTCATCCCCGATGTCGAGCTCGCCACGAAGGCGTGGGGGGGGGATCTCGCCTTCCGGCGCGTCTCGGGGGAGCTGAAGCAGCACTACGCCTTCTCGACGGGGTTCGAGATCGACACGAGCTGGAAGGCGGGGGAGGTGGACCGGCGGGTTCCGGTGTTCGAGGAGTTCGCCCTCGGCGGCGCCGACTCGCTGCGCGGCTTCCTGCGGGACGATTTCATCGGCCGGAGGTTTCTCTCGGCGCAGAACGATCTCTGGATCCCGATCCCCTTCCGCGCGATGAACCACGACAGCGACCTGATGGCCGCGCTGCAGAGGAACCTGAAGGTCGCGCTCATCGCCGACGCGGGGAGCGTCTCGTTCGACGAGCTCCAGCGGATCCACTTCGCCAGGGGCCTCGGCGTCGGCCTGCGTTACTCCGCGGAGCGATCGCCTCTTCTCGTCGCGATCGACGCGGCCTGGGGGTACTGGCAGGGGACGAGGCGGTTCTACCCGTACGTGTCGGTCACCCGCAAGTGGTGAGCGCGAGCTCCCTCGAGCCGCTCACCCTCCCCAGCGGGACCAGAACGATCGGTGCTCGGTGCACGCCTCGGTCGGCTCCGTCCCCGGGATGAAGGGGGCGCGTCGCTCCTCGGGGCAGCGGGAGGACGCGATCCCGCCCGAGGTCGGATCGATCGACGCCCACACCAGATCGGCGTCGCCGTCGAACGCCGTGCGGGCGTCGGCGCCGATTCCCTCCATGTAGGCGACCCAGATCGGCAGCGCGCCGCGGGCGCCGGTGAGGTGCGTCGGACGGTTGTCGTCGAACCCCACCCACACGAGCGACAGGACGCGCGGCGTGTAGCCGCAGAACCAGAGGTCCCGCCCGTCGTCGCTGGTGCCGGTCTTCCCGGCGGCGACGCCGGAGTAGCCGAGGTCGCGCGCGCTCCGGGCCGTGCCTCGATCCATCACCCCCTCGAGGAGCGCGGTCATGAGGTGCGCGGCCTCCTCGGGCACGGCCGGCGCGGCTCCGGGGACGGCCGAAGGCGGCGGCGCGGTGAGCGCTCTCCCGTTCTCCTCGACCCCCAGCAGGAGATCCGCCGACCTCCTGCGCCCTCCCGCGGCGATCGTCGCGAAGGCGGTCGCCATCTCGAACGGAGACACCTCGGCGGCGCCGAGCGCGAGCGAAGGAACTTCCGGGAGCTTCGACGTGATTCCCAGCGCGTGCCCCATCTCGATGATGCGGGGGAGGCCGATCGCCGCAGCGGCCCGGGCGGTCGGTACGTTCAGGGAATCCTCGATCACCCTCTGCACCGTCACCGGCCCGCGGAACTCGTCGTCGTCGTTGTGCGGCGCCCACGTCTTGCCGCCCGCCACCGTCTCGTACGGCTCATCCTTGAGAATCGTCGCGGCCGTCAGCGGGAGCGCGGGAACGTCCCCGTCCTCGATCTCGGGAGGCTCGCCCTCGGTGGGGTCGGGCCTCTGCCACCACCAGTGGAACCGATGGCGCTTCCGGCGGGGGCGCGCGTTGTCCTCCTCGCCGTTGCCGCGCTCGCGATTCCAGCGGGCGGGCTCCACGTCCGGTGAGGCGGCGGGCATCGATCTCACGAAGGTCTTGTCATCGGAGTCCGAGGCGTCGTCGGCGGGAGACCGTCGTCGCGCGGGGGCGTTCGGATCGGCCGGCGCCGTGATCCAGGCGAGGTAGACGACCGGCTTGAAGAGGCTTCCCGGCTGCCGCCTCGCCGACAGGACGCGGTTGAACTGCGAGCGATCGAAGCTCCTCCCGCCGACCAGTGCGGAGATGGAGCCATCGTCGAGGCGGATCGAGACGAGCGCCGCCTGCAGGGGCTCCCCCCCGCGTCCGGGCCGGACCGCCCGATACGTGCGCTCGATCTGTCGCAGGCCGTCGGCGACGGCGCGCTCGGCGATCTCCTGCCCGAGCGGGTCGATCGACGTGTAGACGCGGAGCGGCCGCTTCCAGAAGTCCACACCGTACTTCGACTCCAGAACCTGGCGCACGAGATCGACGGCGTAGGCCCCCACCCCCCGCGACGAGGCCGACTCGGGTTTCCTGACCCTAATCGGTTCGCGCGCGGCCGTCTCGGATTCGGCCCTCGTGATGGCCCCGGCCTCGGCCATCATGCGCAGGACGGCGTCGCGCCGCTCGCGCGCCCTGTCCGCGTGGAGAAATGGATTGTAGAGCCCCGGCGCGCGGATCATTCCGGCGAGGAGCGCCGACTCGCCGAGGCTGAGATCGCCGACCTTCTTTCCGAAGTAGTGCCGGGAGGCGCGGCCGAAACCGTTCACCGACGCGGCGCCGTGCTGGCCCAGGTAGACCTCGTTGAGGTAGGCGCGCAGGATCCGTTCCTTCGGATAGTTCATCTCGAGCACGATCGCGGCGAAGGCCTCCGAAGCCTTGCGCGTCAGCGTCCGCTCCCCGGAGAAGTAGAGGTTCTTCGCGAGCTGTTGAGTGAGCGTGCTGCCGCCCTGCGAGACCCTCCGCGAGGAGACGTCGACCCAGAGGGCGCGGAAGACCCCCGCAGGGTCGATGCCCGGGTGGTTGAAGAAGCGCCGATCTTCGGCGGTGAGGATCGCGTCCACGAGGTGCTTCGGGCAGTCCTCGATCCGCACGAGCTCCCGCTCCTCGAGGTTGGGCCCCTGGAAGTACGCGAGCGTCTCGGGCTCGACGAGCGCGGGCCCCGGGTCGACGCGGGTCACGACGCCGCCCTCGACGTCCACCCGGACCCGCGTCGCCGGGTGGTCTCCCTGGAGATCGTGGAACCCCCGGAGGTTGACCTCGAGGGTGTCGCCGCGCGCCGAGTACGTTCCCTCCCCGGTCGGCCCGCCGCGGGCCCGCCGGTATTCGAGGCGATCGAGCCGGTGCGCGATCTGCTGCGCCGACGCCTCGATCCCCCGCTCGATGCGGAAGGGGGCGCCGAGGAGCCGGGCGGCGCTCTCCTGCTCGCGGGCCTCGAAGACCGAGGTGACGCGGGCCGCGACCCAGAGCGTTCCCGTGGCGCCGGCAAGCAGGCACACGAGCCCCGTCAGGAGGAGGGGCTTCCGGAGGTGCCGCCAGCGCTCGATCAGAGGGGCTTCCTTTCGCGGGACGACGGATGCGGGGATTCCGGGGCGGCACGCCGAGTCTAACGTGGCCCCCGCCGGCGCCGCAACCTCATCCAGGGGGAAGGATGCCGCCGCCCCGCCCATCGTCGCGCGGTGGACCCGCTGGCGGTCCGTCCGCGACGGGGCTACCCTCGCCGTGTTTGGTCGGCTCGGTCCCGCGCGCGACGGCACCTGTCTGTCCGGAGCCCGAGACCTCGGAGTTCACCTTATCCGGGAGACCGGGATGATGGGTCGGCAGACCGGCGCCGCGCGGCGTCACCACCTCGAAGAATCCGAACAGGGCCCTTCGCCCGCGCGGCGCGGCGCGGCTTCGCCTCGCTGGATCGTCCCCGCGGCTCTATCCGGAGCCCTTCTCGTCTCGGCGTTCTTTTCGACGTCCCCGATCCATGATCCCGCCGACGCCGGGACGATTCTCCCCGCACATCTCCACTTCTCGACCCGATATCTTCTGATCTCGCCCTACTGCGACGTGATGGACAGCGTCTCCCTCTTCTCGTCGCCGCAGCACGCGGCCCTCCTCCTCGCGGCGCTCGCCGTCCTCATTCTGGCCCGCGTGAGAGCCGCGAGGAAACGGCCCGCCTTCAACGTGCGCCACGAGCTCAGAATCCTCCTGGCCTTCGTGCTCGGCGGCGCAGCCTTCTACGCGGCTCTCCTCGTCGGGCCCCGGCCGATGGCTTCCCTCGAGGTCGAGGATCCCGATCTCGTCAAGGTCGACTTTCACAGCCACACGAGCGCGTCGTGGGACGCGCGCTCGGGATTTCTCGCCTCGAACAACAGGGCCTGGCACCAGGACGCGGGGTTCGACGTGTCGTACGTCACCGATCATCAGTCGTACGTCATCGACCATCAGTTGGACGTCTCCACCCCTCAGGAGAGCCACGCCGCGGAGTTCGGGGAGCTGAGCAACCCGGCGCACGCGGGAGCCGGGACTCTCCTTCTCCGCGGGCTCGAGCTGAGCCTCTGGCGGAAGGCGATCGTCATCCCGGGATCGCCGTCGTTGCTCCGGCGGTCGGAGCTGGAGGAGCGGATGAGGACGACGGGGGTGCGTCCCGAAGACGCGTTTCCCGGCGCGCTGTTCGTCCTGCCGATGCCGACCGATCTCCCGTCGACCATGCCGCTCCGGGGCAAGTCCCCCCCTCCATTCGCGGCCATCGAGATCTCGGACGGCGCGCCCAACGGTCTGCAGCAGTCCGGGCGGGATCGCGCGGCGATCCTCGCGCTCGCCGATCGCGGGAATCTGGCGGTGGTCGCAGGCACGAACAACCACGGTTGGGGCCGGACGGTCTGCGCGTGGAACCTCCTTCGAATCCCGGAGTGGCGCGCGATGTCCCCCGAGGCGATGGACGCCGCCATCGTGAGCTCCGTCCTCACCAACCGGCGCCACGCGGTTCAGGTGGCCGAACGGCGCCGGCCGGAACGGGCGGAGACGACGGCATCGGCGTTCGCGTCGATCCCTCGGACCGCGTGGAACCTCCTGACGGATCTTTCCCCCCTCCAGCGCGTCTCGTGGCTGACGTGGATCTGGGGAGGGTTCGTGGCGATCGCGCTGGCTCGTTCCATGCGAGCGCGCCCGACATCGGCCGGAGCTCCCGGGACTTCGGAGGCGGACCGGGCGGCGCAGGGCGGGAGCCGGCCAGCCTGGCCCCTGGCCCTCCTCGTGGTCGCGGGGTCCGGGCTCCTGCGCTTCTTCATGGCGGGGATCATCCCCCTGGTTCCCGACGAGACGTACTACTGGGACTGGTCACGCCACCTCGCCGCCGGGTACTTCGATCATCCACCGGGGGTCGCCGTCCTCATCAAGGCGGGTGTCGCACTGATCGGCGACTCGATCCTGGGCGTACGCCTCTTTCCGATCCTCGCGGGGGTCGCCGCGTGCGGGCTCGTCGTGTGGATGGCGCGCCGGCTCGGAGGCGACGGCGCGGCGCTTCGAGCCGCACTGGTCCTCGCGTGCCTCCCCTTCGCAGCGGCCGGACTCGTCGTCGCGACGCCCGATGCGCCCCTGCTCGCGGCGCTCGCGGCGTCCCTCGCGTGCGTGCTGCGCGCCGTCGAGCAACCGCCGGGAAGCCGCCGCGCGGCGATGTGGTGGATGGCGGCCGGAGCCCTCTGTGGCCTCGCCCTCGCGTCGAAATACACCGCCGTCCTGATGCCCGCGGGGCTGCTCGTCGCGCTGCTCGCGACCCCCTCACTGCGCCGCCATCTCGCGACCCTCTGGCCCTACGCCTCGGGGATCGTGGCCCTCGCGGTCTTCACGCCCGTCATCGGGTGGAACGCGGCGAACGGTTGGGCGTCGTTCGCGTTTCAGCTCCACCACGGGCTCGGCGGGGAAGGAGGCTCGGGGCTCGCGCGAGAGCTGTCACTTCTCGCGGGGCAGGCGGCGCTCGGCTCTCCGGTCCTCCTCACGATGATCTTCGTGGCGACGATCGTCTCGCTCCGGTCGGCGCCGCCGGCGCCGCACCGGCTCCTCGCCATCCTGACGGACACGACCGCCGTCTTCTTCGCCGTCAGCGCGTTGCGCAAGCCCGTGGCGCCCAACTGGACGGGGCCCGCGTATCTCACCGGCGTCGTCCTGCTCGCGATCACGCCCGGCGGGCCGGCGTGGCGCCGGTGGCTCCGCATCGGGACGGTGGTCGGGGCGATCTTCGTCGCCGTGATCTACGCGCACGCGATCTACCCGGTCGTGAGATTCCGCGGCTCGTCGGATCCCATCGGGCGCGCGTACGGCTGGGATGCGCTGGCGGAGGGGGCGGCGCAGGCCCGCGCGGCGCTCGGCACGGTGGGGGCGCGCACCGTCCACGTGGCGGCGGACAACTACGAGGATGCCTCCGAGCTCGCGTTCAATCTTCCGGATCGCCCGACGGTCTTCGCGCTCAACCTGTCGGGGCGCCCCAACGAGTACGATTTCTGGCCGGGATTCACCGAGAGCGCGCGCTCCGGAGATGCGCTCGTCCTGGTGCTGCGCCAGCACCGCGCGACGCCCCGGGCCATCGCGCTTCTCTCGCCCCACTTCGAGTCCGTGCGCGCCGGAGAAACCGTCGATCTCGGCCGCGGCCGGGACGCGGGCTCGCGACGCAGAATCTGGATCCTCGAAGGGTGGCGCGGCACCTGGCCGCCGCCGCGCGCCTCCTGACGCCGCCTGTGGCAGACTGAGCCTCACGATACCGTCATCTCCTTGCCCTCCTCGAGGAGGCGCGGCGCTCGAAGAAAACAGCCATCGAGGTCACGGAGATGGCGGTCCTGTGGGCCTCCGAGCTTCCGTGAGCTATCGTCAGGCTTTATGGGAGACTCACCCGTGAGCTCGAATCTCACCCCGTGCGGCGGAATGGCCTCGGGCATGCCCATCACGCGACTGGAAGATCTGGTCGAGCGCGATCGCGATCACGACTGCGAGGGGTTCGGCGAGCACAAGGTCTGCGTCCGGATCGCGGGCGTCGCCGATCTCCCGAGCCGGTTCGGCGAGTTCCGAATCGTCGCCTTCTGGAACAACCGCGACGCGAAGGAGCACGTCGCCGTCGTTCGAGGCGACATCCTCGGGGCTTCCGACGTCCCGGCGCGGCTCCACTCCGAGTGCCTCACCGGGGACGTCATCGGCTCGTTCCGCTGCGACTGCCGCGATCAGCTCGAGCAGGCTCTCCGTCGCATCGGATCGCTCGATCGGGGGCTGGTCCTCTACCTTCGCCAGGAGGGCCGGGGGATCGGGCTCGTCAACAAGATCAAGGCGTACGCGCTTCAGGACATGGGGCTCGACACCGTCGAGGCCAACGTCGCCCTGGGCTTCCGCGACGACGAGCGCGACTACGCGATCGCGGCGCACATGATCCACTCGCTGACGGTCCGGAGCGTGCAGCTCATGACGAACAACCCGCGGAAGATCGAGCAGCTCACACACTTCGGCGTCACCGTGAGCAGCCGCATCCCCCACGTCATCCCGCCGAACGACCACAACCGGTTCTACCTCCAGACGAAGGCGATCCGCTCGGGGCACTACATCGACTCGAACGGCCGCGCGCGCATCCCGGAGCAGAGCGATCCGGTGCTCGTCGAGGGGATGACGGAGTAGGCGGAGAATCGGGCATTCACGCTCCAGTCCTTGACAGAACACTTCCGCTGTTAGCAGATCCGCTCGGCGTGAGTTGGAACTTGCCCACCAATGCTGAACAGCATTCACCTTCGAAACTTCAAGTCATTCAGCGACAGCGGAGAGATTCGTCTCGCGCCGCTGACGCTGATTTTCGGTCGGAACAACACCGGAAAATCAACGATTCTTCAGAGTCTTCTGCTCCTTAGACAGTCGCTCGACTCGCCTGGGTACGGACCTCGCCTAAATCCGAGGGGGCCCCTGTATTCCGTAAGCTCATACGCTGACATCGTTCATGGTCACCAAGCCAAGAACCACATTCAGATGGCGTTCGAGTTCGAGCCGGAGCCCAGGGACAAGCGGCCTTCAGGGAAGATTGAGTTCGAGTTTGTCGGTGACGAACCCCAACCTCCGCGGATCAATCGCTTAACGATCACGAGCCCGGAAGTTCCTCCACTAGAGATTCGCCGTGGACGTGGAGCCGGGGGTCCGTACGAGCTGCTGATTGGACACGACCGACTTGGGGGGGAGAAGTCTGCGAACTTTCGATTCTCCGTTGGGCGATTCCTTCCGGCAATAGGCTCAGAAGGTTTCGGAAAACAACCGAACCAGACACGCGAACGAGTACGAGGTCGAGCGCGGCGGCTTCTGCTCGACTTCGACTTCATGCTTCGAGAGATGAAGGCTGTTGGAGCTTTTCGTCGCCAACCTGACAGGAGATACGAGTATCAAGGCGTTCTCCCAGGGAACGTCGACCTTTCTGGCGAGAGGGTTGTTGCTGCTCTGATCGATGACATCACAAGACGCAAGGGTCGAGGTGAGTTGTTTAGAAGTGTGAATCGCTGGTTGCGGGAAGTGGGCCAGGTAAGACTTCTACCTCTCCGCCGTCTGTCGAAAGCTGCGCGTATCTTCGAAGTCAGGGTTCGAGATCGCGATTCCGGTCGCTGGGCAAATCTGTCGGATGTCGGGTTTGGAATTAGTCAAGCATTCCCAGTGATCGTCGAAGGTCTCCGCACCCGTCCGGGCGCGATCTTTCTTGTGCAGGAACCTGAAATCCATCTCCATCCTGACGCGCAGTTGGCCATGGCCGACTTCTTGATAGGCCTTGTAGCAAGCGGAAGACAAGTTATCGTAGAGACCCACAGCGAGCATCTTCTGCTGCGAGTTCGCCGGGCAATACTCGGCAAGCGACGCGGCCATGGCGCGGGCCCCAATCTCACTCCTGAGAGCGTGAGCCTCATCCACGTTGATGCGAGGTCAGACGGGACGAGCCACGCCCAACGTCTCGACATCGATTCAGTTGGCCAGGTCGCAGGTTGGCCAAGGGGATTCATGGAAGAGGCGACCAAGGAGCGATTGACGATTTTGAAAGCGATGGCCAGCCAAGTCGGAATCAAGGCGAAGCGTTGATTCGAGACTGCGTGATCGATACAACGGTGTTGCGTAAGGCCAATGCCCCGCTCATTGCTGAGCCGCGTGAAGGTCGAATGTTTCGCAAGCGCCTTGCACTCTTGGGACGAATCCAATCAGGTTCGCTCCGGGTCTTGATAAGCTCCAAGCTGCTCGCGGAGTACGATCGTCAGGTTATCAGCCCGAGGAATGACCACATCAAGGCGTTCCTTGAACTTCTCACGGACAGGTCGGGGCGCGCAAATTGGAACTGGTTGAACAACTGGTCGGCGTCTCGAAGAGAGAAGGCGAGAAAGTGTCGCTTCCCAGCCCACGATGATCATGTTCTACGGACCGCAGTTCTCGATGGAATTCAGTCCGCTGTGTTCACTGAGGATTCTGGTCAGCTCGCGTCGGGCAAATGCGTTCGCCGTCACTTCAGTGTGAGAGTGCTGTCGCCGCCATAGATAGACTTGGCTGATTAGTTGGGAGACCGTCTGCTTCTTGGGGGTTGGCGGTCATGAACGTAATCGGCTGGTACTTACAGCGATTCGGCCAACTCCCGCACCGCCGTGTCGAGATCGCTCTTCCCGTCCAGGTACGGCTTCCAGTGGATCGCCATGGCGTCGGCGAACGCCTTCCACTTCGGATCCCTGTCGTAGAGCCCCCCCGCGAAGGCCATCGGCGTGTACGGCGCGAGGTGCTCCCTCTCGAAGAGGTCGCGAACCACTTCCCCCGTCGAGTAGAAGAGGAGCGCGTGCCAGAGATCCCGCGGCACCTTCGCGCCGCGCGCGCTGAACGCCTCGTTCAGCTTTTTCGTGATCATCCCGTCGTTCGGTCCGATGAGGGCGTGCGACGCCTCGTGGAAGACGATCTCGAACCCGGTGAGGCCCTGTTGCCCCGGTTCGGAGCCCGAGATCACCGAGTGCACCGGATGGAGCGTCGTGTACGCCCCCGACCAGCTCGCATAGCCGACGACGTCGACGCGGATCCGCCCCGGCCACGGCGCGCGGTAGACGTCGGAAAGACGCTGTTCGACCGACGGGCCGTCGCGCTCGAGCTTCGGCTTCAACTCGGAGATCCACCTCTCGTTCGCCGCGCGCTGGGTCTCCCAGCCGCAGCCGCGGTAGATCGGCGCCGCCGCAGCGAGGATCGAGGCGAGATCCGCCGGAAGAGGCTCGGTCACCACCGACCCGTCGTCGATCGCCGCGAGCGCCGTCTTGATCGAGGAGAGCGCATCGTCGAAGAGGAGATCGCGCGTCGCGTAGTTGGCGCGATAGAACTCGATCGCCGCGTCCCACGCCACGAGCTCCCGGCTGATCAACGGTCGCCCGCAGAGCGACTCCGTTTTCGCGCCCCGGCTCTTCTTGAGCCCCTGCTCGAAGAGGGCGTGGTGCAGGTTCATCCAGAAGCCGTCGTGGAGCTCGAACCCGGCCACGCCGACCACCGGGGACGACGGCGCGCTCGGCGGGACCGGTTCGGTGAGCGGCGACGTGGGGGCGACGCACGCTGCGGTCAGGAGAACGAGGGAGATCCACGCGAGATGTCTCACAGCACCACCCTCCGCAGCCTCAAGGCGTTCGCGATCACCGAGACGGAAGAGAAGCTCATCGCCGCGCTCGCGATCATCGGCGACAGCAGCAACCCGAAGACCGGATACAGCGCTCCCGCGGCGATCGGCACGGCCAGGACGTTGTAGCCGAAGGCGAGCCAGAGGTTCTGCCGGATGTTCCCCATCGTCGCGCGCGAGAGACGCCGCGCCCGAGCGATTCCCGCGAGATCGCCGTGAAGGAGGGTGATCGACGCGCTCTCGATCGCGACGTCCGTCCCCGTCCCCATCGCGATGCCCACGTCGGCGCGCGCGAGGGCCGGAGCGTCATTGATGCCGTCGCCGGCCATCGCCACGACGTGCCCCTCGCGCTGAAGCCTCGCCACGACGTCCGCCTTCTCGGCGGGGAGCACCCCCGCCATGACGTCGTCGATCCCCAGCTCCTTCCCGATCGCGAGGGCCGTGGTCACGCCGTCCCCCGTCACCATCACGACGCGCAGCCCCTCGGCCTTCAGGGCGCGCAGGGCAGGGCGCGTGGAGGTCTTCACCGGATCCGAGATCGCGAGAAGCCCCGCGACCGATCCGTCGACGACGACGAAGACAGCGGTCCAGCCGTGGCTGCGGAACTCCTCGGCGCCCTCGAGAAGCCCGGCGGCATCCGTCGCGGGCGCGTCGTCGAGGAGGGCGCGGCTGCCGACGGCGACGCGGCGCCCCTCGACGCGCCCGCGGATTCCCTTCCCGGTGATCGACTCGAACTCCGTGGCGGGGGGGATGGCGAGGGACCGCTCGCGGGCGGCGGCGAGGATCGCGCCGGAAAGCGGGTGCTCGCTGGCCGCGCCGACGGCGGCGGCGAGGCTCAGGACTTCGGTCTCGGAGGCGGCCGCCTTGATCGCGACGACCTTCGGCTTCCCGTCGGTCAGCGTGCCGGTCTTGTCCACGAGGAGCGTGTCGACCTTCTCCAGCCGCTCGAGGGCCTCGGCGTTCCGCACGAGGACGCCCGCCATGGCGCCGCGGCCGGCGCCGACAAGGATCGACATCGGAGTTGCGAGGCCGAGGGCGCACGGGCACGCGATGATGAGCACCGCGACGGCGGCCGCGAGGGCGTGCGCGAGGCGCGGGTCGGGGCCGAACGTGGCCCACACTCCGAATGTGATACCGGCCGCCACGACGACCGCCGGCACGAACCACGCGGCGACGGAATCCGCGAGGCGCTGGATCGGCGCGCGGCTGCGCTGGGATTCGGTGACCAGCTTCACGATCTGCGCGAGAAGGGTGTCGCGGCCGACGCGCTCGGCGCGCATCACGAAGCTCCCCGTCCCGTTGATCGTCCCGGCGGCGAGGCGCGCACCGGCCACCTTCGCGACCGGTACGGGCTCACCGGTGAGCATCGACTCGTCGACCGTGCCCGTCCCCTCGAGGACGGCGCCGTCGACGGGAAACTTCTCGCCGGGGCGGATGCGGAGGTGATCGCCGGGCATCACGTGCTCGGTCGGGATCTCCTCCTCGCCCCCGGCCGCGTCGAGACGGCGCGACGTTCTCGGCCTGAGGCCCAGGAGCGCCCGTATCGCGGAGCCGGTCCTGTCGCGGGCCCCGAGCTCGAGGACCTGGCCCACGAGGACGAGCGCGGTGATGACGGCCGCCGCCTCGAAGTAGAGAGGGACCGATCCGTCGGCTTCGCGGAAGGCGGGCGGGAAGATCCAGGGAGCGATCGTCGCGGCGAGGCTGGAGCCGTACGCGACGCCGATCCCCATCGCGATCAGCGTGAACATGTTGGGCGAGCGGTTCACGACCGAGGCCCACCCGCGCTCCCAGAAGGGGAGGCCGCACCAGAGCACGACGGGCGTCGCGAGGAGGAGCTGGAGCCACGCGCCCGAGGTCGCGCCCAGCCCGTCGTGCGCCGGGACGCCGGGGATCATCGGCGCCATCTCGAGGACCAGCAGCGGGAGCGCGAGGGCTGCGGCGATCTTGAGCCGGCGCGTCATCGCGTCGAGCTCGGGGTTCCCCTCGGGCCCGGCCGCCACCTCGACCGGCTCGAGGGCCATCCCGCAGATCGGGCAGGCGCCGGGGCCCTGCTTCACGATCTCCGGGTGCATCGGGCACGTGAACGGGCGCGCCTCGACGCTCCCGACCGCCGCGGGCTTCGGCGTGGAACCGATCTTGCCGATCGTCATGACCGCGGGCGCCGCGGGACGGGGAAGGGCGCCGGACACGAACCGTTCCAGACAACGCGGCGCGCAGAAATAGTAGGTGCGGCCGTCAGGTCCCTTCGCCGAGCGAGCGGTCTTCGGATCGACCGTCATCCCGCAGATGGGGTCGATTTCCGCCACGCCGCTCACTTCCCCAGGGATGCCAGCACTTCCATCGATGGGACGAAGAAGGTCGCCCCGGTCACGGCGCGGCTGAACTCCATCAGGCGATCGCGCCCGCCGTCCCCGCTGGTGCCCATCATGCGCGCCAGCATCGACTCGAAATTGTCGAGCGTCTTCCCGTAGGCGATGAAGAAGAGCCCGGACTCGCGAAGCGTCCCGTACGGGTACGAGTGCCTGAGGATCTTCAGCTCCACGCCGTCCGCCTTGATGACGGTCCGGCTCACGTGCGATGTCGCCGGCATCCGGCGCTCATCCAGCTCCACGCTGTCGGGCTTTGTCCGGCCGACGATCCCCTCCTGCTCCGCCACCGGCACCCGTCTCCAGGCCGCCAGATCGTGGACGTAGCGCTGCGTCGCGGCGTACGACCCCCCCGCGAAGCGCGCGTCCTCGTCGCCGATGAGCGCGACGGCCGCCCGCGCCTCGCCGACCGGGTTCTCGGTGCCGTCGATGAAGCCCGTGAGGTCGCGCGAGTCGAGGTAGCGGAAGCCATGGGCCTCCTCGGCGACCTCGGCGCCCTCCATGGATCGAACGAGGCGCGAGGCGAGCTCGAAGTTCATGTCGTGACGCAACGAGGCGATGTGGAGAAGGACATCGCCGCCCGTGGATGGGGCGCTCCTCCCCTCCGCGCGCAGGGACTTGAACGGGCGAAGCCCCTTCGGCCGGACGGTCGGCGAGAGGCGGTCCCACATCTCGGGGCCCACGCCGACGTTCATGACGAGGCGCGCGCGCGAGTCGAGCGCCGCGATCTCGAGAGATTCCGCCTGCGCTCGGTTCAAAGCGGCGGCGGCGCTCCTCGTCGCGGTGGGCGCGACTCGCAGGACGACGAAGCAGGCGTGGGCGTTGCCGCCGGGAATGATGCCGGGCTGCGGTGTGGGCATCTCGCACCTCCGTTGGATGTTTCATCGTACCCGGCACCGACGGCCGCATCAAGAGATGTTGCTCCGGTACCACGCGTGTTGAGTGGCTTTCAAGACACGCCGCGCTTCCCGCGTACCTTTCCGCTCGAGCAGGGCGGATGCCCTCCCAACGAGGAAAGGAGAACGGCATGAGCAGGAAAGGGGTTTTCATGGCGGCGCTTTCGGCGGTGCTGGTGATCGGGATCGGCGCGGCGACGCCCGCGCGGGCCGGCGCGGTCGGCGAGGCCGAGGATCAGAGCCTGGCGCCGGCGCCTGCGGGCGTGGCCGGCAACGGTCACGTCCTGATCGCGACGGGCGGTTACCACTTCACCGTCGATCCGAACTTCAACGGCGGGATCTTCGGGACCACGACGCCGATCGAAAACCGGGTGACGTTCAACGCGAAGCGCGATGCGGATGGCTCGGTGAGCGGCTGGTACACCTACGAGCAGGCGGCGGACGGGGCCGTCTACAAGTTCAGCGGCCCCGTCACCTGCTTCAACGTCTACGACACGCCGGTCCTCCAGCGCACCCCCGACGTTCCCCCGCTGACTCAGAACCGCGCGAAGTGGGGAGGGCGCATCGACGCGAGCAACGACCCGACGGCGATCGGGGGCTACATCTGGTTCCAGTCCATCGACAACGGTGAGGGAGCGAACGGCTGGAACGACGTGAGCACCCTCTCCGGGTTCGGGAACGAGGCGGCGAACAACGCCTTCTGCGCCGCGAGCAAGGTGCCCAACCCGAACTTCGGACCCCACCCGCTGGGAGGAGGGAACATCCAGGTCCACTGAAGCTGGAACTTGCGCCGCCCGGGGGGTTCCCTCACTCCCGGGCAGTCGACCGGTAGCGCTGCGGCGTGACACCGGTGCGGCTTCGGAAGGCGCGCGTGAAGTGGCTCTGATCGGCGAAGCCCGCGGCCTGCGCGATGTCGGCGAGGGAATCGTCGGAGCCGGCGAGCCGTGACGCCGCCCACTCCAACCTGAGGGCGCGCACGTACGCGCCGACGGAGAGCTGGAAGTGCGACTTGAAGACGCGCGCGAGGTGGACGGGGTGCACTCCGGCTTCGGCGGCGATCCCCGCGACGGTGGGCCGATCGAGGAACTGCGCGTGCAGCATGTCGCGCGCCCTCGCGAGCCAGGCCGGAGCCCGCTTCGCCGATTCATCGGAGGCCTGGAGGCGCGAGGTGGCGGCGAGGATCTCGAGGGAGAGCGCCTCCATCGCGAGAGGCGAGACCGCGTCGGGACTATGAATCTCCCGAGCGAGTCTCCGGGCGTCGAGGGCGATCCCGCCGTGGCGAAAATGCCTCACTTCGTTCAGGACTCCACCGCACGCGCGGTTGAGTTCTTCGTCGGCCGGGTCGGGTTGAAGGACCACCACGTGCGCGCCGGCCCCCCCGATCGTGTTCGCGTGTCTCTCCCCCGCGGGCTCGGTCGCCACGGTGGCCGGCGCGCACTCGATCCCGCGCCCCCCGATCTCCAGGGTGAATCCTCCCTCGAGCATCACCGCGAGACACGTGCGGTCGTGAAGGTGCGGCGGGACGATCGCATGGGAGGGAAACCACGCCTCGGTGATCCAGAAGCTCCCGACCCGGGCGGTGGTGGACTCCTCGCTTCCTTGCGTGACAGGGACCGGCCTGGGGACGAACTGGGGCATGCCCAGTAGGACACGGGACGGACGGCCCGGGATGACGGGGGTCACCCCTCCGCGGTAGATCCGGCCACTGCGACCGCCCGGTCGAACCAGCGGCCGATGAGCGCCCGGCCTGCGCGCGCGGCGCGGGCGTGCCCCATCTCGTCGAGCGTCGCGCCGGGGGGAAGGCGCGCCGCCCACGCGCGGCGCATCTCGGCGTCGAGCTCGATGTGGAACTGGAGACCGTAGACGCGATCCCCGAACCGGTACGCCTGGTTCGCGTAGCCGGCGCTCGAGGCGAGGAGGGCCGAACCCTCGGGGAGATCGAACGTGTCGTTGTGCCAGTGCACGACGGGGAGAGCCCGCCCCGCGGGCCCCATCACGGGGTCGAGCCGCCCCTCTTCGGTCAGATCGACGTCGCCGAGGCCGACCTCGAGGGCCGGCCCCTTGAAGACGCGCGCGCCGAGCGCCGACGCGAGAAGCTGCGAGCCGAGGCAGACGCCGAGAACCGGGATCCGCGCGGCGACCGCGACGGCGAGAAGGTCGATCTCGGCGGCAAGGTGGGGGTAGGCCGCCGCGTCGGCGACCCCCATCGGCCCCCCCATCACGACGAGGCCGCCGATCTGGGACGCGGGTGGAAGGGGATCGCCCAGGTCCATCCGGAGCACGTGCAGCTCGATCCCGCGCGCGCGCGCCTCGACGCCGAGGAGCCCCGGCCCCTCCCACGCGACGTGCTGCACCAGGCACCAGGGCCGCATCGGCACCTCCGGCGGCGAGTATACCCGGCTCCCAGCCGTTTGATCCCCCCGGAGACGCTGTGGTAGATTTCCGGCCCGTTTCGAGTCCACGCATTTCATCGCAACAGCTTGCAATTCAGGCGCTTCCTCCGCTCGATGGCAGAGCCCTTCGTGTAGGAACGCGGCGCCCCCAAAGGTTCCAGGATGCTCGACTCCTTCCTCCCGGCCATGATGCTCCTCGGCGTCGCCGCCGCGATGGCGTTCGGGATGATCGGCATCTCCCACCTCTTCGGGTTCGTGAAACACTCGCGCGTGAAGCTGAACCAATACGAGTGCGGCATCCCGGTCATCGACACGGCGCGCAAGCGGGCCTCGATAAGGTTTTACGTCGTCGCGATGCTCTTCATCCTCTTCGACATCGAGGCGGCGTTCCTCTACCCCTGGGCCGTCCTCTTCCGCAGGATGGGGCTCTTCGGCTTCGCCGAGATGCTCCTCTTCCTCGGCGTGCTCGTCGTGGGGTACGTCTACTGCTGGCGCCGGGGAGGCCTTGAGTGGGAGTGACGCGCTGGGAGAAGCCCCACCCGATCGCCGAGAAGGCGGCCGAAGCGCTCCGCGCGCGACTCGGCGCGTCGATCGCGGAGACCTCGGTGTTTCGCGGAGAGGTCACGGTCGTCGTCGATGCCGCGCGGATCGTCGAGGCCTGCCGCTTCGTGAAGCTCGATCCCGATCTCTCGTTCGAGATGCTGAGCGATCTGACGGGGATTCACTTCGGCGATCGCGACTACGAGTACGAGGTCCTCTACCACCTGTACTCCTTCCGCAACAACGCGCGCCTGCGCCTGAAGGTCAGGCTCGCAGAGACGAACCACTGCCCCACGGTGACGGGAGTCTGGGTCGGCGCCGACTGGCAGGAGCGCGAGGCGTACGACCTCGTCGGCGTCGTCTTCGACGGGCACCCCGATCTGCGGCGCATCCTCATGCCCGAGGACTTCGAGTTCCACCCGCTCCGCAAGGACTTCCCACTCGAAGGCCACGGAGCCTGACGCGATGTCGATCACGCGCGAGAAGCTCGAGAGCGGAGGCGAGGCGGTCACGATCAACATGGGGCCGTCGCACCCGTCGACCCACGGGGTCCTGAGGCTCGTCCTCGACCTCGAGGGGGAGATCGTGCGGAAGTGCACCCCGCACGTCGGCTACCTCCACCGCGGGATGGAGAAGCTCGCGGAGAACAAGACCTACCACCAGTTCATCCCGTACACCGACCGCCTCGACTACCTCGCCCCCCTCTCGAACAACTGCGCGTACGTGATGGCGGTCGAGAAGCTGATCGACTGCGAGGTGCCGCCTCGGGCGCGGGCGATCCGCGTGCTCGTCTGCGAGCTGAGCCGCATCTCGGCGCACCTCCTGTGGCTCGGCACCCACGCGGTGGACCTCGGCGCGCTCAGCGTCTTCTTCTACACGTTCCGGGAGCGCGAGATCCTCTACGACTTCATCGAGATGCTCACCGGCACGCGCATGACGACGTCGTACACGCGCGTGGGCGGGCTTGCGCGCGATCTGCCGCCGGGGTTCCTCGATCAGTTCAAGGGATGGGTCACCCGCTTCCCGAAGGAGGTCGAGGAGTGGGAGGCGCTCCTCACGCACAACAAGATCTGGGTCGAGCGCACGAAGGACATCGGCGTCCTCAAGCTCGAGGACGCGATCGATCTCGGCGTGACGGGCCCTAACCTCCGCGCCTGCGGAAAGGACTGGGACCTCCGGAAGGTCGAGCCCTACTCCGGCTACGACGAGCTCGACTTCGACGTACCGGTCGGCTCCGTCGGCGACGTCTACGACCGCTACCTCGTCAGGCTCGAGGAGATGCGGCAGAGCGTGCGGATCCTGCACCAGATCATCGCGAAGATGCCGGACGGCCCCATCGTGGTGGACGATCCGAAGATCGTCCTGCCGCCGAAGGAGAACGTCCTCCGGAAGATGGAGGAGCTGATCCACCAGTTCATCCTCGTCACCGAGTCGTTCGACGCGCCGGTGGGCGAGGTCTACCACGCGATCGAGGCGCCGAAGGGTGAGCTCGGCTTCTACATCAAGAGCGAAGGGGGCAGGAGCCCGTACCGCCTGAAGATCCGCTCGCCGTCATTCATCAATCTCCAGGCGCTCGTGAAGATCGCGGAGGGGCAGCTCGTCTCCGACCTCGTGGCCATCATCGCGAGCCTCGACCCCGTCATGGGGGAGGTGGACCGATGAGCGAGCCGCGCGCGGGGACGGGGGGGCTCAAGGTGCTCCCGTCCGATCCCTCGAAGATCCCGGGGTTCGCGGCCGGGTCCGTCGCACTGCGCGGCCCCGCGGGCCCGGAGGGGATCGCGCCGGACGAGGGAAAGGCCCTCACCGCCGGGTCGCGGCTCGAGATCGATCGCCTCGTCGCGCTGTACCCGGACCGGCGATCGGCGCTGCTGCCGGCCCTCTGGGTCGCGCAGAAGGAGCAGGGGTTCGTGGGCAGCAGGGCGATGGAGGAGATCGCGGCGAAGCTCGACGTGTCGCCGGCCTTCGTCGCGGGCGTCGTCTCGTTCTACACGATGTACCAGACGAAGCCGATCGGCCGCCACCTCATCCAGGTCTGCACGACCCTCTCGTGCTATCTCCGCGGCGCCGACGCCGTCGTCTCGCACCTCAGGAAGAAGCTCGGCGTCGAGGTGGGAGGCACGACCGCGGACGGGAAGTTCACGCTGGTGACGGTGGAGTGCCTCGGCTCGTGCGGCACGGCGCCGATGCTCCAGCTCAACGACGATTTCCACGAGAACCTCGACCCGATCGCGAAGGTCGACGCTCTCCTCGACTCCTTGAAATGAGCGCGATGGCCGAGAAGCTCCTCACACGGAACGTCGGCGTGCCGGGGTCGGCCACGCTCGAGGTCTACGAGCAGCGCGGCGGGTACCAGGCGCTCCGGAAGGCGATCACGCTTCCTCCCGAGTCGGTGACGGACGAGGTGAAGAAGTCCTCGCTGCGCGGGCGCGGCGGGGCGGGATTCCCGACGGGGCTGAAGTGGACCTTCATGCCGAAGGACTCGCCGAAGCCCCGCTACCTGATCGTGAACGCCGACGAGAGCGAGCCGGGGACCTTCAAGGACCGCCTCCTCATGGAGGAGGACCCGCACCTGTGCCTCGAGGGAATCCTCATCAGCGCCCACGCGATCCGCGCGAAGACGGCGTTCGTCTACGTCCGAGGCGAGTTCGTGAGGGCGCTGCGCACCATGCAGATGGCCGTCGACGACGCGCGGAAGAAGGGCTACCTGGGGAAGAACATCCTCGGGAGCGGCGCCGACATCGACGTCGTCATGCACCGGGGCGCCGGCGCGTACATCTGCGGCGAGGAGACGGCGCTGATGGAATCGCTCGAGGGGAAGCGCGGCTACCCGCGCCTCAAGCCGCCGTTCCCCGCGGTCGCGGGGCTGTACGGCTGCCCGACGACCATCAACAACGTCGAGACGCTCGCGAACGTGCCGTTCATCCTCGAACGCGGCGCCGACTGGTACCTGACGATCGGCCGCGAGAAGAACGCGGGGCCCAAGCTGTACTGCCTCAGCGGCCACCTCAAGCGCCCGGGCGTCTACGAGGCGCCCCTCGGCACGCAGCTCATGACGCTGGTGAACGAGATGGGGGGCGGGCTCTGGAAAGACGGGCGGAAGCTCAAGGCGATCGTCCCGGGCGGGGCGTCGGCGCCGGTCCTCACGGCGGCCGAGTGCGCCGACGTGCCCATGGACTTCGACTCACTCGCCGCGCGCAAGTCGATGCTCGGCTCGGCCGGCGTCATGGTGATGGACGACACGGTCTGCATGGTCCGCGCCCTCGAGCGCATCCTCCGCTTCTTCGCGCACGAGTCGTGCGGCCAGTGCACGCCGTGCCGCGTCGGCGTGAGCTGGATCCACCGGATCGTGAAGCGGATCGAGGACGGAGGCGGGCAGAGCGGCGACTGCGAGACGATGCTGGACGTCTGCGACAACATGATCGGCAAGACGATCTGCGTCTTCGCCGACGCCGCGGCGCTGCCGGCCATGGCGTTCGTGAACAAGTTCCGATCCGAGTTCGAGGATCACATCAAGCAGGGTCGCTGCACCCTCCCCGAGGCCTGACACACGATGGCGGAGACGATCCGTCTCACGATTGACGGCAAGGCGGTCGAGGTCGATAAAGGGACCTCCGTGATCGAGGCCGCCCGCAAAGCGGGCGTGATGCCTCCTCACTACTGCTACCACCCCGGCCTCACGGTCGCGGGGAACTGCCGGATGTGCCTCGTCGAGATCGAGAAGATGCCCAAGCTCGTCACGTCGTGCACCACGCAGGCGGCCGACGGGATGGTCGTCCTCACGCGGAGCGACAAGGTGAAGAAGGGGGTCGCGGGGGTCGAGGAGTTCCTCCTCGCGAACCACCCGCTCGACTGCCCCATCTGCGATCAGGCGGGGGAGTGCCGGCTCCAGGAGTACTCCTTCAAGTACGGGAACGCCGGGAGCCGTTTCCGCGAGCACCGGATGAACTTCAAGAAGGACGTCGAGGTCGGGCCTCACGTGGTCCTCGACAGCGAGCGCTGCATCATGTGCACGCGGTGCGTGCGCTTCTGTGACGAGGTCACGCGGTCCTCGGAGCTGGGGGTCTTCCAGCGCGGACTGCACAACGAGATCGGCATCTTCCCGGGACGGCCGCTCGCGAACGACTACTCCGGCAACGTCGTCGACATCTGCCCGGTCGGCGCGCTGACGCTCAAGGAGTTCCGCTTCCAGAAGAGGGTCTGGTTCATCCGCGACGTGCCGACGGTCTGCGGCGGGTGCGCCGCCGGCTGCAACGTGAACCTCGGCACGAGCGAGAACAGGATCTACCGCCTCACGCCGCGCGAGAACCAGGCGGTGAATGGCTGGTGGATGTGTGACGAGGGGCGCCTCTCGTACAAGCCGATTGCCGAGTCGAAGCGGCTCGCGGATCCCGAGTCGAAGGGAGGCGCCGGCTTCGAGCCCTCGCGCCTCCCCGACGCCGCGGCGAAGATCGCCGATCGGCTGAAGGCGGCGGGCCCGTCGGGGGCGGCGATCCTCGCGTCGGCGAACCTGACGGTCGAGGACCTCTGGGTCGTGAAGCGGCTCGCCGGCGCCATCGGCCCCGCGCTCCGCGTCGTCGTCCCGGAGAGGCTTCGCGGGAAGGACGACGGATTCCTCATCAAGGCCGATCGCACCGCGAACCGGAAGGGGGCGGCCCTCCTCGGCTTCGACGTGGATGCGGGGGGCGGCTCGACGCGCGCTCTCCTCGACGACGTCGCCTCGGGGAGGATCACGACGCTCCTCGCCATCGCGGAAGATCCCGCGGCGCTTCCGGGCGGAGATCGCGCTCTCGCCGTGCTCGCGAAGGGGGGGCAGCTCCTGACCATCGATCCGTTCCTGACCGTGTCGGCCGGGGCGGCCGCCGTGCGCGTTCCCGCCGCGGCCTACGGCGAGTTCGAGGGGACGTACGTCAACTTCCACGGGAGAGCCCAGCGCGTGAGGCGCGCCGTCACGCCTCGATCGTCGGCGCTCCCCGTCTGGCAGCTCGTGGCACTCGTCCTTCAGCGTCTCGGAGCCACTGCGGCGTACGGCTCGGCCCCCGACATCCTGCGCGAGGTCGCGGGCGCGGTCCCGGCCTTCGCCGGGGTCACGTGGACTTCACTGGGCGCGGGCGGTCGCGCCCTCGAGGAGCCCGGCGCGGGAGCTTCCATCGCCCCGAAGGGAATCCCGAGGGGCGCGGGGGCGGCGCGTGGGTAGCCTCGTCGGCCTCGTCGCGGGAATGGGCCCCCTCGCGAGCGCAATCAAGATCGCCATCCTCGCGGTCGCGGTCCTCACGGCCGTCGCCTACATCAGCCTCGCGGAGCGCAAGATCGCCGGCTTCATCCAGGAGCGGTTCGGCCCGAACAGGGTCGGACCGTGGGGGCTGTTGCAGCCCGTCGCCGACGGGCTGAAGTTCATCTTCAAGGAGGAGGTCGTCCCGGCGCTCGCGCACAAGCCGACCTTCATCCTCGCCCCCGCGATCGCCTTCACCACGGCGCTCGCCACCTTCGCGGTCCTGCCGGTCGGCTCGCCGTTCCACGTCGGCGACAGCACGATTATCCCTCAGCTCGCCGACCTGGACGTGGGCGTCCTGTACATCCTCGGGATCGCCTCCCTCGGCGTCTACGGCATCGTCCTCGCGGGCTGGTCGTCGAACAACAAGTACTCGCTGATGGGGGGACTGCGCTCGTCGGCGCAGCTCATCTCGTACGAGCTCTCGATGACGCTGTCGGTCGTCGGCGTGCTGATGGCCGCAGGGAGCCTCCGCCTCGGCGCCATCGTCGACGCCCAGATGGGGAGCGTCTGGTACATCGTCGCGATGCCCCTCGGCTTCTTCGTCTTCCTCGTCTCCGCCTTCGCCGAGACGAACCGGCTGCCGTTCGACCTTCCCGAGGCCGAGGCCGAGATCGTCGCCGGGTACCACACCGAGTACTCCGCGATGAAGTTCGCGATGTTCTACATGAGCGAGTACATCAACGTCACGATGTCGAGCTGCATGATGACGCTCCTCTTCCTCGGCGGGTGGCACCTCCCCTTCGTGGAGGGGCTCATCGCGGGGTTCTCGGAGCCCGCGCGCTGGCTCGTGCACGTCGCCATCTTCGGCGCGAAGGTGACGGGGCTCGTCTTCCTCTACATCTGGGTGCGCTGGACGCTGCCGCGCTTCCGCTACGACCAGCTCATGCGCCTCGGGTGGAAGGTCCTCCTCCCGATGGCGCTCGTGAACATCCTGTACGTGGGCGGCGCGATCCTGCTCGGGTGGTTCTGAGATGACCGAAGGGCTCTTCTATCTGACCGCGTTCGTGGCCGTGATGACGGCGGCGGTGGTGATCCTCCACCGGAACCCCGTCGTCGAGTCGCTCGCCCTCGCGCTGCACCTGTGCTCCATCGCCTTCTTCTTCGTCCTGCTGTCGGCCCCGTTCGCGGCGATGATCCAGATCATCCTCTACGCGGGGGCGATCATGGTCCTCTTCCTCTTCGTCGTGATGCTCCTCGATCCCGGCGGCGAGGGAAAGGCGGGGAAGGTGGGGAGGGCCCAGCTCTACGCGACGATCCTCGGGGCCTTCGCGCTCCTCGCGGCCCTCTTCCCCGTCCTCGCCGGGTACGAGCCGACCCTGCCTGAGACCCCCGCCGGCTACGGCGGCGTCGAGTCGATCGGCACGCTCCTCTTCACCGAGTACCTCTTTCCGTTCGAGGCGGCGTCGATCCTGCTCCTCGCCGCGATGATCGGGGCGCTCTACCTGGCCAAGCGGGAGATCGACTGAGATGGTGCCGACCGGGCTCGTCCTCGCCGTCAGCGGGCTCCTCTTCACGCTGGGCGTCATCGGCGTCCTCATCCGCCGCTCCGCCCTCGTCATCTTCATGTCCATCGAGATCATGCTCAACGCCGCCAACCTCGCCTTCGTGACCCTCTCGCGGGCCCACGCGGGGATGGACGGTCAGATCTTCGCCTTCTTCGTGATGGCGGTGGCCGCGGCCGAGGCCGCGGTGGGCCTCGCCATCATCGTGGCGGTCTTCAAGCGCCGTCACTCCACCGACGTCGATCAGATGGCGCTCCTCAAGTGGTAGCGCGCGCGGCAGGCACCGACCGATGCTGAGGCTTCTCTGGCTGATTCCCGTGCTCCCGTTCGCGGGATTCGTGTTGAACGGGTTGTTCGGGGCGAGGCTGGGGAAGAAGTTCGTGTCGCTGGTGGGCGTGGGGACGGTGGCGATCGCGTTTCTGTGTTCGGCGGCGGCGGTGTACGAGCTGGCGAACGGCCTTCCCGGGTACCAGGGGCTCGAATCGTCAGGGCTGAGGGTGAACCT
>JACPZX010000104.1 GCA_016195325.1 Acidobacteriota bacterium | reverse complement strand
TCTCGGGGTTGTAGTACGGGTAGACGGCCGACTCGCCGTTCACCGCCTTCACCACCATCGTCGCCTTGAGGTGGAACGAGAAGGCCAGGGGCTTCCCCGGCTCGACGCGATCGACGTAGACGATGATCTGCCGCGCCGCCGGCTCGAACCGCGAGATCCCCTTCCCCACCAGCGCCGCGAGGTCCTCGCTCTGGATCTCGAACCCCGGGGGCACCGCGAGATCGACGATGACGTTCGTCGCGGCCATCGGCGTGTTGTTCGTGACGCGCACCTTCTCGGTGACCATCTCGTCCTTCGCGAGCGTCGTCTTGTCGTAATCCACGTCGATCGACAGGATCGGCTTCGCCGGGGGCGGGATCTTCGCCCACGGAACGTAGTATCGGGAGACGATCTGGTAGAGGAGGTTTCCCTTCCCGGAGAACGAGAGCCTCACCTCGTTGCGACCTTCCCGCGCGTTCTTCCCGCAATCGACCTGCCGCATCAGATCGGCGTCGGCCGGCGTGACGCGCAGCGAGGCCGCCTCGACGCCGTTGCACGTGACGCCGACCGTCGCGTCGGTGTCGGACGAGCCCCCCTCGAGCGCCAGGAGCAGGGCGCGCAGCGACCAGACGGTCGCCTGCGTCGTCTGCCACGTGCCGAACGAGTCTTTGGATCGGATGAGCTGCGTCAGCGCCTTGCGCGCCGTCTCGGGCTGGACGCCCGTGCGCAAGAGCGCGTACGCCGCGAGGCCCGTCGTCTCCAGATCGGCCGATCCCTCGGCGGCGCCGGTGAAGGTGGCCGACTTCGTCCCCCACATCACGCCGCCGTCCTTCTCGATTTTCATCGACGCGAGCTTTTCCGCGGCGGCGCGGGCATCGGCCGACTTCCTGTCCTGCGCGGCAAAGGCGTTCGTCACGAGCGCCATCGCGTACGCGTCGGCGGCTGCGGAAATCTGTCCGCGGAGGTAGGAGAGTGCGCGCTCGACCTCGGGGCCGTGGTATCCCGACTCGCCGAGGGCCCACGCAATGTAGGCGGTCGTCCTCAGGGTGTCGGACTGCCGGTTGATGATCCCCTCGGCGATGCCGCCCCTGTCCTGCTCCCACGTTCCATCGGGCTTCTGGCGGCCCGCGAGCCACCTCTGCGTGCGCTCGATGAGGGCGGGATCGACGTCGTGCACCTTCGCCATGTCCGAGAACTCGAGGAGGCCGTAGGCCGTGAGCACCTGGTGGGCCGGCGCCTGGCCGAACCACGAGAAGCCGCCGCCCGGCACCTCGAAGGTGACGAGGCGCTGGTATCCGACGTTGATGTACTGCTCGGCCTTCATCTGGAGCTCGGGCTTCACCTGCTTCGTCCCTTTGAGGTACGAGAGGACGAGGACGTTCGGGTACGTCGTCGACGACGTCTGCTCGAAGCAGCCGTTCGGCATCCGGAGGAGCGCCTCGAGCCCTTCCACGGCCTGCGAGAAGATGCCGGGGTAGATCTTCACGAAGAGGCTCGACGCCCCCGCGATCGCCTCGGGGGGAATCGTGACGTCCTTGAAGACGCCGGCGTCGAGGCGGTCGTTCACGGTGTCGCGGAACTCGCGCCCCTCGGGGAGGATCTCGATCTCCTTCTTGATCGCGTCGCTGAGCTTCGTCCCGCGCGCCGTCACGGTGAGGGTGTGGCGCCCGAACTTCTCGACGCGGATCGGGAAGACGAGGCCGGCCACCTCGCTCGCGCCGAGCGTGACCTCGGCTTTCCCGGCGCCCCGCGCCGCGGCCCCTTCGCCCGGAAGCGCGGTGAACCAATCGCCGGCCTCGAGCGTCAGCGAGACGGTCTGCGATCCCGGCAGGTAGTTGTAGAGCGCGACGGGGATCGAGATCTCGTCGCCGCGCGTGAGGGAGATCGGGAGATCGAGGTCGACGAAGAAATCCTGGAAGACGCGAAGCGGCGCCTGCGCGCTCCCGAGCTTTCCGTCGGCATCCCCCGCCATCGCCGTGAGGCGCCAGGTCGTGATCGAGTCGGCGAGCGGGATGGTCACGCGCGCGCGGCCGGAGCCATCGGTGATGACCGACGGGTTCCAGTACAGCGTCTCCGGGAAGAACTGGCGAACGCGAGGAGCCTCGCCGCCGGCTGCCGGCTGCGACTCGGGCGCGGAATCGGTCACGCCCGGGGAGAGCGTCAGGATGTTCTGGAAATTATGTCCAATTACGGGCATCGCCTTCATTGCCATGACGTCGCCGTGCGCTTGGACCCGGATTCCCTCCACGGCTTCGAGTCTCAGATTCTGGCCGAACTCGCCGCCTGCGGAGAGGTCGTCCTCGGTACCGAACTTTCCGTCCGGGCCGGCGCTCTCGAGCATGAACGAGAAGTCGTCACCCGTGCGCCGCTGAAACCTGTACGACCTTCCCCACGGATCGCGGAGGGCCGAAGGGCGGAGGAACTTTTCGTCCACGAGACGGCCTTCTTCTCCCGCCGGGAGGGAGTTGACGTGACGCGCCCGCCATCGCTCGAGCGCGCCCCGGATCACCTGCCAATTCTTTCCCATCTCTTCGATCCATCCGGCCTTCGCCTTTTCGAAGCGCGCCTGCCAGGTGTTGCCGCGGACGGTGAAGTCCCCCATCACGGGGGCCGCCGCGAAGACGACGCGCGCCGCCTCGTCTCGGAGCCGCTCGTCCCGTCGCGCCGAGTCGCGCGCCTCTGGATGCGGCATCGGGATCGGGAGCGGCCTCTGACCGACGATGTCGCCGGGCTCGAGGCCGTGGACCTCGTACTTCGGTTCCATCAATTCGCGCTCGAGGGTGAAGTAGATCTTCTCGAGGCCTGGCTGCAGCTCCGATAGCGCGAAGACGCTCTCGTCCACGCCGGCGACGCCGACGGACGATGCCACCCCTTTGCCCCCGGTGCCGGTCACCGTGAGATCGACCTGCGCGTCCTCGCCGGGGCGGTAGCTGGCGAGGGCCGGACGAATGGCGACGGTCAGATCCCCCGCGTGGCGCACGTAGATCGTCCGCGTGTCGCGAACGATGTTCTCGTCGGCGAGAATCCGGTAGGCGTGGATCTGGATCGTGCCGGCCAGATCGACCGTCAACGGCAAGGCGATAGCTCCGCGCCCGTTCTCGAGCTCGATCGCTCGCGTGAGAACCGTCTGCCGATCGCGGACGACGTCCACGAAGACCGAGCCCGCTCGCGCCGGCGAGAAGACCTTCACGTTCAACGTTTCTCCCACCGAGGCGACGGCGTTCGCGATCGCCAGGATCACGCCGTCACCTTTCGGCCCCGAGGCCGCGAGATCAATCGTCGTCGAACCGGTGTCGCCACGATCGTCCGAAGCGCTGAGCGCGAGGTGCGCGCTGTCGCGGGACGGGGTGAAGGTCAGCGTCGCGATGCCGAGCTCGTCCGTCTTGAGCGAGCCGCCTTCGACGCCTGTCGCCCCCTGGACCTCCACGGTGGCGCGGGCCGGGGTGCCGTCGGGGTACGCGGCCGCGATGTAGATGGTGTTCGGGACGCCGGCGACCAGGTCCCGGCTCGCGGGAATGGCAACGACGTCGAGGAGATCGCGCGACACCGGGATCGACGCGCGCCCCTTCTCCTGATGATCGGCGGCATCCGCGATCGACGCCTCGAATTGTACCGTCGCCTTCCCATGTTCCACCGGCTGGCCCACGAAAGTGTCGGGAAGCTGGTACTCGAACGCGTAACTCCCCGTCGCATCGGTCGTCCCCTCGATGCGGCCGATCTCCTCCACCCCCACCGTGATCGTGGAGACTCTCATCGTGATCTTCCCCGACGCGACGGGCTTCCCGAAGAAATAGTCGGCCTGGAGCGAGCCCTGCACTCGTTCGCCGGGGCGGTAGTACGGCTTGTCGGTCTTCACCGTGACCTTGAACTTCGGAAGGACGTAGCGATCGACCGTGACCTTCTTCTCCACCGTCGCGATCGGGTTCGTGACCCGCAGCGTGTAGAGGCCGGCGTTGACCTCCGACGCCAGGACGAAGTCGGCCGAGGCGACGCCGAATCGGTCCGTCTCCACCAGTTTCCGGAAGACCTTGTTCCCCTTCGCGTCCTCGGCCTCGAACGTCAGTGACGCAACAGCGAGCGGCCGGCGCGCCGGCTTCCGGAGTGCGAGCGCCCGGAGGTGAATCGTCTGCCCGGGCTGGTAGAGCGGCTTGTCGGTCGTCAGGAGGACGTCCGCCGCATCGAAGAGCTCGACGTCCTGCGCGAAGACGTCGTCGCCGGCGGCGCTCGCGACGTCGATCGTCAGCCGGTACAGCCCGGCCTTCGTCGCGGGAATGGGGAATGACGCGTCCAGAGTGCCGAGCGAGGTCGTCGGCCCGGAGTACAGAAATCGGTTCGGCCCCACCTTTCCATCCGGCGTTCTCGAAGCGAGGGAAATCCTGACGGCGGCCGCGAGAGGTCTGCCGCGATCGTGGTCTTCGACGAGGACGCGCATCGCCGCCCGGCTTCCCGTGATGAAACGGCTCTGCCCCAGGACCCGCACCTCGAGGGGGCTGAGATGGACCGGCGCCGGGGCGGCCAGGGCCGCGACCGCCGCGAAAACGACGAAACTGCCGACGACAATGGCTCTCGCTCTCATCGAATCCTCCGACCGGCCGCGCAGGATGAAGCCGGCACTGGATGAGACACCGGCGGTCGCCGATGGTTCCCTTAATCATGAGAGAGCGTCAAGCGGGCCAACCGCCCTGCCC
>JACPZX010000103.1 GCA_016195325.1 Acidobacteriota bacterium | reverse complement strand
CCCACGCACCGCGCTCGCTCACGCTACGGAGGTGGTCGTAGTAGTCACGGCGCGTCGCCTCGAAGAATGCGCTCAAGTAGAGAAGCGGCGCCGGCAGGATCGATCGCTCGATGAGGAAGAGCGTGATCATCAGCCGACCGACACGACCGTTCCCGTCGAGAAACGGATGGATGGCCTCGAACTGGTAATGCGCCAGCGCGACGTGGACCAGCGGAGGGAGTGACCGGTCGTGGAGGAACTTCTCCCATGCGCCGAGACACGTCATCATCTCGTCGGGAGGCGGAGGCACGTAGGTGGCGCGCGAGGCATCCGCCCCCGGCGCGCCGATCCAGTTCTGAGAGCGTCGGAACTCGCCGGGCGTGGCCTGGTTGCCCCGCACTCCCTGCATGAGCGTCCCATGCAGGTTGCGGACAAGGCGGAGCGAGAGTGGCAGTTTCTGGAGGAGTTTCACCCCTCGCTCCAGTGCGGCGACGTAGTTGGCTACTTCACGGAGGTCATCCGGACTCCGGTCCGAGACGGCACCCGCCTCGGCGGCGAGCAACTCCCCCAGCGTCGCCCGCGTCCCTTCGATGCGGCTGGATAGAACGGCCTCGCGCCGGACGAAGGGGCGTATTAATAGGTGGGGGTTCGGTAGCCTTCCTCCCTCCCCGGCCAGCCGGCCGATGGACCGGTCGGCGGTCGAGAGAGCGCTGACCAGCGCCGGGGTCCAGATCAGATCCGGGGGAAGGGGCGCCGGGACGAAAGCGGCGTACCCTTCGGGGGTGCGGATCTTGCGGCCCGGAGGGCTGGGCTTGGTGGGCATCATTCCCCTGTTTGCGGCGGTGAAAACAAGGACGGGGCTTGTTTTCGATATCGCCAAGATTCGACAATAGCGGATCGGGGGCGGGAGGTCTAGCCACGGCCGATGACCCGCGTTCGCTGGTGGCCTTCCCGCCAACAACGAGCATCATTTGAGGGCTTCAAGAATGGCCCTGTCGACGTCGACAAACGAGGTTTCGATCTTCGCCGAGAGCTGAGTCAAGACTTTCACCGCGATGATCGAATCCAAAGTTGCGTGTAGCGGAGTGAGTGTCGCGGTGATCTGAGTCAATGACAGCGCAGTATGCTGTCCAGGGTCAGCGAGCCCGAGATTGCTTGGCCCCGCGAGCAACGCTTCATCCCGCAGCAACCCCAGCTTGAAGAGAAGTCCTCTCGGGGTAGCGTGTACCTGCTGACTCGCCAGCTTGTAGTACGGTCGGAGACAGTCGACGCCCACGGCTCGCTCGATGTCGATGAATTTCGGTTCCGAGTTCCTCAAGGACTCCGAAGCCCAACCGTAATCACTCGCGAAGGCTTTTCCGAATCTTGCGATAACCTCGTCTCTCGCTTCACGAACTCGATCTAATTCATTTTCGGAGAGCGGCGCACATCCAAGCGCCTTGGCGTGAGCCTGGTATTGCGTCGCAGCCTTGTACGCTTCCACCTGCCCATGAGCCAAGTAGCGCTCGGCCATCCCATCGCCTGCGCTCAGAATGAAGACCGCAGTCACCGTCATTTCATGCAGCGTACGCCATCTGGCCATCGCCCCGTCCGCGAATCCGTGGCCCAACAGCACACAGACCTCCGATGCAACCTGGCAGGCGCGTGCGTGGAGGCGCGCGAGCACTTCCGCAAGGTGGGGGTTCGCACAGCTGCCAGCACTCCGAGTTGCTCGGCTGATTCCGTCTCCGATCTCATAGGCGAGATGGACGTGAAGTTCCAGCAGACTCAGCGGCACGATCCAAGTGCGCCGCAGCCGGCGGCGGAAACCAGCCATCTCCCGATCCTGCCGCCTGGACTCGCGTCGCCATTTCTTCTCCAGTGCTTGCAAGATCTCAGTTGACCGAGAATCTGAAATTGTCTCGAATGCCGCAGGTACGCCATCGAGTATTGTCCTCAGACGCTCCTCACACTTGCCGACGTCCTCGTCCGTAATCTTGATGTTCAGCGCGGGGCCCGGCAGGGTCAGGAGGCCGTCGAAATCGGACGTCCGTTTCTTGAGCGTGCCTGTCAGTCGCCGTCGCTGCTTCGCGGTGAACTGAACTCCTGCCTCGCGAGCCTTTCGAAGGATGATCTCTTCGACTAGCCTCGGAACGCTGGACAACGACCGAATCTCTGACTCGAAAGCGTTGTGAAGTGAGTCCATGTTCCACTCACCCGCCTTGGTTCGTCGCACGTGGACCCCCGTTTCAACGGTTACAGTCGACCCCTTACCGCGTTTGCGGCGTGCTGACCTTGACCCTCCCAGAATCCCGTTTCTCAGCGTGTCCACGAGATGTCCTTCCGCGCCAGCACCGCCCAGTTGTTGGCGAGGCAGGGCATCGTGCGGAGGATCGCAGGATCTAGGAAGTGCTGGAGCGCACCGACCGGACCGGGAAGATGGAGCGCCGCGCCGCCGAAGTGGTTGTTGATGGCGAAGACGGGCTCGCTGTCGGCGAGAGTGAGGCCGAGGGCCGCCAGGATCTGCATCCACTGATTGAGCGAGCGGAAGCGCACGTGGGGGGAGGTCTCCTGCTCGCGCAGGGCGTCGGTGAAGAGGACGTGGCCGCCGGGAGGCAGAAGCTCGACGAGCCTCCGCAGCACGGCGAGGAGCGCGTCGTCATCGACGATGTGATAGAGCACGTCGAGGGCCGTGATCAGATCGGGGTGCCCGAAAAGGGCGAGGTCGGCGGGCTCCGACGAGAGGTCCACGCGCAGGTATCGCCTGTCGGGATGGGCCTCGCGAAGCCTCGCGATCGCCTCGAAGACGACGTCGATCCCCGACGTGGAGCGGGCCCCGAGCCGCTCCCAGACGTCCTCGAAGTAACCGGTGCCGCACCCGAAGTCGAGAACGTCCACCCCCCGCACGTCGAGCGAGGCCCGCCTCAGGAGTCGCAGATACGCCCGCTCTTTCCCGCAGTACAGCCAGCGCTGCCAGGCGAGGGGTGCGAGCGACGAACCGGTTCCCGAGAGACCCGGGTGCTCCCGAAGGCGCTCGCTCCAGTAGCGGGGCGTGTCGATGGGATCGACGGCGCCGGACCTTGCGCTCCCTGCCTTGCGGCAGATGGCGAAGAGATCGAGAGCGCGATCGAGACCCTCATGAATCGGGGAGTACCGCTTCACCAGCGCGTCGTCGGACGCTCCCCTCACCGCCTCGATCTCGGGCGGCGTCGGGCTGGACCTCCCCGGCAGATTCCGTCTCAAGCCCCCCCCGACACGGCGCATCGGCCCGCCCCAGGGTCCGGCGAAATAATGCGCCCATGGATCGACCTCGACGCGGGTCTGCTCGATCGCCACGACGGCCTCATCCGCGACGAGCCCGAAGGGGTCGACGGCGTCGAAGATCGCCCCGAGGGCGCGGGTGAAGTTCCCGACTTCGTACTCGCGGAGGTGCTCTTCGTTCCAGGGCATCTGCCGGGGAAGGAGCCGGCCCCGCGCGTGGGGCGTCGAGACGACGAGGATCCCCGAGGGACGGAGGATCCGATGGATCTCGCGGAGGAAGGCCGGGACGCTCCAGACGTGCTCGATGACCTGGAAGCTCACCACCACGTCCGCGGCGGCGGCGCGCAGAGGAAGACGCTGCCCGTCGGCCTGGATCGATCGGACGCCTCCCTCGTTCCGCGCGGCGAGCGCGTGATCGAACGCGAGGTCGACGCCGGTGAACGAGCGCGCGCCGGGAGCGAGGACGCGGCTGCCGTACCCGCGGTGCGTTCCGATCTCGACGACGTCGCGCCCCCCGACGTGGGGACGGGCGATCTCGTAAGCGGCGAGGTGGCGCGCATGGAGAAGGCGGGCCGACGCCTCCTCGAACCCGGCCGGCGGATCCGGGGCGCGGGGCGCGAGGAGATCCCGAACGACGCGGCGCGCGCCCGAAAGCCTCACGCCCCTCCTTCCCGGCCCAGGATCGTGGCGGCGAGGCCGCGCCGGAATTGCGCCCAGCGGGCCCAAGCCGATCTCTCCCCGAGCGTTCCCAGGAGAAGGCGTCGATCCTCCGGGAAGCCGACGGCGACCCCGGTGTTCCCGAACAGGGCGACGACCTCCCAGACGACCGCAGCGATCGCGACCTTCCCGAACGACTCGGGGACCAGGAGGCGCGCGAGGACGATCGTCGACGCGAACTGCGCGCCGCGCGTCACGATCTGGCCGAGGGCCAGCCAGATCCCCTGGTTCTTCGCCCTGGCGACGGCCTCGCTCACCGTTTTCCCGTCGCCTCGTGCCAGACCTTGCGGAGACGCAGGACGCTCTCGTCGAGCCGGAAAGCCGACACGACGCGCTCCCGCGCGGCGAGCCCCAGGGCGGCGCGCCCGGGTGCATCGGCGAGGAGCGACGCGATCCCGTCCGCGAGGGCCGACGGGTCCCCTGCCGGGACGAGGCGCGCGCAGCGCCCGCGATCGGTCACCTCGGGGACACCTCCCACCTCGGTCGCGACCGCCGCCACGCCGCACGCCATCGCCTCGAGGAGCGCGACGCCGAGCGACTCGTGCCGGCTCGGCAGCACAAAGAGCGCGGCGCGCGCGAGGGCCGACATCAGCGTCGCCTCGTCGGCCCATCCCATGAGCTTCACCTTCGAGCCGAGCCCTGAGGCGAGGCGCGGCTCCATGCGCGCCCGATCCTCCCCCTCGCCGTAGATCTCCCAGCGGAAGTCGACGGCGCGCGCGGCCAGGGCCTCGGCCGCGTCGAGGAGGAGGTCGCTCCCCTTGTCGGGGTGCAGGCGCATCACGCTCACGAGGAGCCGCGGCTCGGCCTCGCCCCGGGGGCGATACCGGTTCACGTCCACCCCGAGGTGGACGACGCGGATCCTCTCGCGCGGAATCCCGTGCCTCTCGGCGAGGACGCGCGCGTTGTCGGCGGAGACGGTCACGACGGCGGCCGCGGCCGCGGCGCGCTCGGGATAGTCTGCCGGGGGCTCGAGGTGCACGTCGTAGCCGTGCGCGGTGAACGTGAAGGGGATCCCCGAGATCCACGACGCCAGCATCGCGTCCTCGCACGCGCGCGCGGCGAAGTGCGCATGGAGGAGATCGGCGCCGAGCCGTCTGGCGTGGCGCGCGAGGGCGACCGCCTGCCGGAAACCGCTCCCCAGGGCCCGCCCCCTCCCGCGCGCGTGCGCGAGGGCGCGCCGCCCTCCCGCCCCCGCGGCGGCGGCCATCGATCGCGCGACCCCGGCGGGGGGCATCGCGATCCCGGCCCGCGCCCCCGACGACGTCGGTTGGAGCGACATGATCACCTCGGCCCGCTCGACGCGGTACGCGGCGCCATCGCGGTGGGCCGCCTCGACGAGCGATCCCTGCCTCATCACCTCGGCGATCTCGCGCCGGATGAAGACCTCGCTCTCCCGCGCCGATCGCTCGAGCACGTACAGGATCTTCACGGCGCCCGGGCCGCGGCCGGGGGAAGGGCCGGGAGGATCGCCCCGACGACGACCTGCGCGAACTGCTCGGCCCCGCGCGCGTTGAAGTGGACATGGTCCACGAAGAGGGCCGGGTCGGCGGGGATCGCGCGCGCGGCGTCCGCGAGGCGCGCGTGGTCCGAGGCCGCGACCGAGCGCACGGCGTCGTTGTAGCGATCGAACGCGTCGAGGACTCCGAGGAAAGTCAGGTTGGGAAGGTATCCGGGGAGGTACGAGAAGAGGTCGGGGCGCGCGGCGAGATTCGCCTCCGTGCACGGGTGCGCGTAGGTCGCGACCGCAACGTCGGCCCCCGCGCGGCGGGCGACGGCGATCATCGTCTCGAGGTTCCGGCGGAACGCCGCGAGCCCTTCCTCGGAGGCCGTGTCGAAGCGCTTCAGCTTCTCGCCGGAGCGGACGTCCGAGACCTCCGCGGAGGGGTCCGCGGTCAGGCGGTCGGCGAGCGCCTTCATCTTCACGTAGAAGCGGAGCCGATCGAGGGGGGAGCGCTGCGGGGTGGCCTCGCGATCGCGCCAGTGCGCGTAGTCGGATCGGAACCCCGGGTGCCGGTTGGGCTTGAAATCGTTGTACCCCTCGTAGAACACGACGAGGTCCGGCCTGAAATCGACGAGGCGCAGGCTGAGATAGATGACGTTCTCCGCCGTCGTGTACCCGGGGACGCCGGCGTTCCAGACCTCGACCCTCAAATCGGGGCGCGCGGCGGCCAGCTTCGCCTCGAGCCTCGCGGGCCACGTGTTCTCGTCGCCGACGATCCCCGCGCCGAAGGTCGTCGACCCGCCGACGCAGAGGACCCGGTAGGTCCCCGGAGGCTTCTCCGCCGACCGCTCGGGGCCGCGCAGCCCCAGGGCGTTGATGTGCCCCGCGGTGTCGTTGTCGCGGTAGTCGGACCCCGGTTTCAGGACGAGGGGGAGGTACGGGTGCGGCTGGTAGAGTGAGGCCGCCGGATCGGGAAGGAAGAAGGGAGTCCCGTTGCGGATCCGATCCCAGACCCGAGCGCCCGTCTCGAGGGCCGCGAAGAAGAGGCACGTGCTCGCGAGGGCGAGTGCCAGGTTCGCGGCGGCGCGCCGGAACGGCGTCATCCGGCGGAGTAGCCCGTGAGGACCTTGCGCACCGCGGCGACGACGTCGTCGACGTCCGCGGGGGTGAGCTTCGCGGAGAGAGGAAGCGAGATCGTCCGGCGCGAGATCTCCGCGGAGGCCGGGAAATCGGACGGGCGCAGGTCGAAGCGATCGCGGTAGTAAGGGTGGAGGTGGAGCGCGATGAAGTGGACGCCCGTGCCGATCCCCTCGTCCTTCAGCGCCGCGATCACGGCGTCGCGATCGACGCGAAGGCGATCGAGATCGAGGAGGAGCGTGTAGAGGTGGCGGGCGTGCACCGACCCGGCCTCCTCGGGGGCCGGCCGCTCGGCCGGAAGGCCTGCGAAGGCCTCGTCGTAGATGCGCCAGATCCGCCGCCTCTTCCCGGCGTTTTCCGCAACGCGCGCGAGCTGGTGGATGCCGAGGGCCGCCTGGAGATCGGCCATGTTGTACTTGAAGCCGGGCATCAGGACCTCGTAGTGCGCGAACCCCGAGCCCGAGTATCGCTTCCACGCGTCGCGCGAGAGGCCATGGAGGCTCGAGATGCGCAGCTTCTCCGCCCACGCGTCGTCGTCGGTGGTGACCATCCCCCCCTCGCCCGTCATCACGTTCTTCGTCACGTAGAACGAGAAGCAGGTGGCGTCGCCGATCGATCCGACCTTGCGCCCGGCCGCCACCGTCTCGATCGCGTGGGCGGCGTCCTCGATCACCCGGATGCCGCGCGGGCGGGCGATGGCGAGGATGCGCTCCATGTCGCAGGGACGGCCCGCGAAGTGCACGGGGAGAATCGCCTTCGTCCGCGGCGTGAGGCGCGATTCCAGCTTCGACACGTCGAGGTTCATCGTCCGGAGATCGACGTCGGCGAAGACGGGGGTCGCGCCGGCGTGCACGACGACGTTGGCCGTCGCGGCGAAGGTGAGGGATGGGACGACGACCTCGTCGCCGGGGCCCACCCCCGCCGCGAGGAGCGCGAGGTGCATGCCGGCGGTGCAGGAGTTGAGCGCGACGGCGTGCTTCGCGCCCGTGTATTTCCGGAAGTCGTCCTCGAGCCGCTTCACCCTGGGGCCCGTCCCGAGCCAGCCCGAGCGAAGCGTCCTGACGACCTCCTCGATCTCCTCCTCGCCGATCGCCGGGGCTCCGAAAAGGAGCATCTCGCGCCTCACGGGCGGGCCCCCTTCGATCGCCAGCCTCCCGTTCTCGCCTCGTGTCGCGGTCACGCCCTCTCCTCGAGAATCCGGCGCCTCCCGGCGCGGCGGGCCGAGTATATCGCCCCGGGAACCGACTTCTCGCCGCGGGGAAAACACGTTATATTGGGGGTCTTTCGGGGGTGCCCCTATGAACGAGAGGCCCATGCGCCTCGGCGACGTCGTCGACGACTACTGTCCGCGCTGCAAGCTGAACCTCGATCATGCGGTGCAGGCTCTCGCGGGGGAGTCCATTCAGACCGTCGTCTGCAAGACCTGCATGCACGGGCACAGCTTCCGGAAGGGGAAATCGGCCCGCAAGTCGAAGGCCAAGCCCTCCCTCTTCGATCAGATTCTCGCCAAGAAGCCACCCGCCCCCGTCATGATGATGCCCACCACCAAGAGGCCCGCCTCCCAGGACGGCGGATCCTCCGCGGAGGGCGTGGACCCCGGAGACACCGGGAGCTCCGGGCAAGAGGAAGAGTGACGGCGCGATCATCGCGCGCGCCCGCTCCAGATCCCTGAGATCAATCCTGATCAGCGACGCCTCGTAACCGTTCTCGGGCTCGTACCCCCGGAGCCGCGCGCTCTCCTCGTCCAGACGTCTGAGCGAGCCGGCCGCCTCCTCCCCTCTCCCCGACTCGAGAAGCGCCTCGAGTTCGAGCTGGCGGGCCGCGAGCGCCCGCGGCTCGAGGCGAAGGGCCGCCAACGCATCCTCGAGCGCCGCGGTCGCGCGCCCCGTGGCCAGCCGGAACCCCCCCCTCTCGAGGAGCAACCTCGCATCGTACGGGGAGCGCCCGATCGCCTCGCCGTAATGCCTCTCGGCCGCCTCGACCGCGCCGGGGCCGGCGCCGGGGAAGTCCCCTACGGCGCGCGCGTACAGACGCCCCATCAGGGCGAAGGCCGACGGATCGCCGGGGGCGAGATCCTGCGCCCGCGAGAAGGCGTCGTGCGCGCGATCGAGAAGAGGCGGTGAGATCTGCCGGGCCCGTCCCATCGCGGCGCGGGCCCTCTCGTAGGCGACGAAGGGCTGGAGCGGGTTGGCCGTCGCCGAGAATCGCATCGCGGCCTCGATGGCCCGCGGCCCCCTCTCGGGCCCGGCCGCGTACTCCGCCGCGACGTAGGACGCGTACGGCGCCGCCACCGTCACGCCGTAGAGCACGACGGCGACGACGCCGATCGACGTCGAGATCCTGAGGCGATCCATCCGGGCCGCCGCGCCGTCGTCCCGCCGAGGCCAGCGGAAGGTAAATGCGGCCGCCGAGGACCCTTCGTCCGCCGGGGCGAGCGCCGTCCACGAGAGCGCGAGAAGGGTGAACGGGATCGCGGGGGCTCCGAAAGGGGTCTCGACGACCGATTGAAGGAGGACGGCGAGGGCCGGGGCGTACGCGGCGCGACCCGCCACCCCGCGCTCGCCGGGCTCCATGCCCTGCCGCCTCAGGCAGGCGAGGGTCGTCGCGACGAGGAGCCCGAGCGCGGCGAGGCCGGCCACCCCCTCCTCGGCGAGGACCTGGAGCGGCTGCGAGTGCGCCGAGTGCGGCTCCTTCGCGAACCGGAAGGTCGCCTGCTCCTGAGGGAAGTTGTGCCGCGCCGCCAGGTGCGCGTACATGCCGGGGCCGAGTCCGAGGATCGGCGCCTCGCGCCACGAGTCGATCACCGCCGCCCAGATGCGCGGCCGGTCGTAACGGTACGGGTCGAAGATCGTGGCGAAGCGCACGGTGACGGAGAGGACCGCGAGCACGGCGACGATGGAAGCCACCGGAAGGACGCGGCGCAGCGGGAGACGGCCGGGGGCCGCCTCGGCCGCGAGGAGGAGAGTGGCGACGAGGGCGATCAGCGCTCCGCGGGATCCCGTGGCGAGGCACCCCGCGACGCAGACGACGCCCGCGGCGAGCCACGACCATCGCGCGCGGCGATCAGTCGTCGTCTGATTCGCGCCCGGCCCGATCCCTCGCGCGAGGGCGACGAGCGCCGCGACGTTCAGGTAGGCCGCCAGGTGGTTGGGGTTCAGGAACGACGGCGATACGGCGACGCCGCCGAGGAGGCGCGTCGCGACCGCCGGCACCGACTGCACGACGCCGGAGGCCACGACCATCGCCGAGATCGCCCCGCCCGTGCGCGCCGAAGGCCGCGACGCGAGGAGGGCGAGGGCGAGAATCAGCGCGACGATCAGATCCCACCATGTCTCGAACGAGCCGAAGACGTATCCGGCGCGCAGGAACGAGAACGTCGACACCGCCGCGAGCGGCAGGCTGGCGATGACGGGCCACGGGAGCCGCACGCGCGTCGTTCCCTTCCTGAAGCCGGCGACGATCGCGGCGGCCGCGACGACGAAGACGACCGTGTGCGACGCGGCCAGGGCGCCGGGGGTCGCGCCCCCCTCGCCCCACGGGACGATCGCGACGAGCAGGATGAGCCCCGCCTCGACGAGGCTCACGGCGATCCTCCCGGGCCGCGCTCCCCCGGCACGATCCCGGTCGTGAGGATGCCGAGCATCCGATCGCGCTCCTCGGCGTACTCCGGCTTGAAGGCGTTCAGACGCGCGGCGGCCGCCATCGACGCGAAGGCCCCGGCGGCATCCCCCACGGCGGCGCGCGCCATCGCGAGCGCGGCACGGCGGTTCGCGGTGGACGGATCGAGCCGCACCCCCTCCTCCGCCTCGACCACGGCCCGATCGAGGAGCTCCGCCCTCGCGGGATCCCCGGCGGGGCGGTGGAGCACCGCGTCGATCAGGGACTGCGACAGGACGACGCGCGCCTCGGGATCCATCGGGTCGAGGGCCACGCTGCGCGCCGCCTCGATCCTCGCCGACTCGAAGTCGCGCGCCGCGGCCGCGTCGACCGCGCGCTCCAGGTGGCGGCGCGCGAGGGCGTCGGGGATCGCGATCATCACCGCCAGCAGGGACAGCGCGAGCAGGACGGACGCGGTCGCGAACCCCGCTCGGCGCGACGCCGGGATCGGGTGACCCCCCGAGGCCTCCCGCGCCCGCTCCGCGGAAGCCGCCAGGAGCCCCGCGGCTCCCATGAACGGGATGGAGGTGGCCGCCAGGTACGCCGTGAAATCGACCGCGTTCTGCGCCAGCCACGCGAGGCAGCCGATGGCGAGCCCCCTGTGGAGCCATCGCGCCGACGCGTCCCCCTCCGTCCGACCCGGCTCGGCCCGGACCCAGCCCCCGAACGCCGCGAGGGCCAAGAGGAGCAGCGGGGCGATCGGGAGCCCGGCGTCCGAGACGGCCTCGAGGAAGGAGTTGTGGACGTGCTGCGTTTCGTTGCTGGCCCATGTTCGGTGCGCCGGGAGGGCGAGCCCGAAATTGCCGGGGCCCACGCCGAGCATCGGGTGCGCAGCGATCATCGAGGCGCAAGCCCGCCAGTTCTCGAGCCTCAGGGCGGCCGACCGCCCCGCGGAGAGATCTCCGGAGCCCGGCAGGCGCGGCGCCGCCACGAGCGCCGCCGTCACGAGGACCACCAGGAGGATCACCCGGCGGCGGCGGGCCGGGATCTCCGTCCAGGCTGCGGAGGCGAGCCCCGCCCCCGCCACGAGCGCGCCGGCGCCGCCGATCGAGCGCGTGGCCAGGAGCGCGAGCCCCTGGAACAGGGCGGCGAGCATCCAGAGAACGCGGGGGACGCCGCGGGATCCGAGCGCGGCGGCGCACGCGAGCGGCATCGAAAGGATGAGGATCGACGCGAGCGCTGCGGGAAACCCCAGCGTGCCGACCGCCCGCCCCGACTCGAGGCGCCGGAACTCGGCGCCGCGGGCCTCCGCGAGCTTCGCGCTCGAAGGCGGGGAGCCCTCCGCCGCAGGTCCCCCGCCGATCGCGGCGGCGCCCGGGAACGCGATCGTCGACTGGTAGATCCCGAGGGCGGCGAGAAGCGTCGCCGCGAGGACGATCGTGCGCGCGGTTCGTCTCGCCTCCGCCTCCGGCCCGAGGCTCCGCGCCGCGACGAACGTCACGGCGGCGCCGAGCCACGTCACGACCACCCGGATCGAGGCCAGCGGCTGGAGCGAGAGGGCGACGCTGAGCCCGAGCACGACGGCCAGGGCGGCGAGCGGCCACGCGACCCCCGGCCCCGGGGCGCGCATCCGCCCCGATCCGCGGAGGGCGACGATCAGAAGCAGCGCGCCGAGCGCGACGGGGGCCGCGAGCTCCGGGATGACGTGCGGAGGGAGGAGACCGACGCCGAGGATCATCGCCGGAAGGAGCCACGCATGGAGGAGACACCAGAACCGCGGGCTGCTCATCGGAGCGTCACGGTACCACGCGGTGTCCACGGGACGCGACGCGTCGCGGCGATTCCGCCGGGGACGGCTATTCGGGTGACGCGGAGAAGCGTCCCGAGGCGTAGACCAGGTCCTGCTCGAACCTGAGCTTCGTCGCAATCGAGATGTCGACGCCGTCGATGCCGTCCTTGCCGAACGACTCGAGCGAGTACCAGGTGGAGCCGTCGGAGGAATAGGCGTAGAAGTGGTTCCATCGGTCACGCGAGGGCATCGCGGCCTTCACGTACGTCTGGAGGATCGTGACGAGCGTCGTCGCGGGGGTGGTGTTCGCCGGGAAGATGCTCTCGTCGATCTGGTAGACGCCGACGGCCATGCCGATGCTGCGCATGTCGGCCATCGTGCCCCGCTGCTTGGCCTTGTCCATGGCGGTCTGGAGCGAGGGGATGGCGATGGCGGCGATGATGCCGATGATGGCGACGACGATCAGCAGCTCAATCAGTGTGAAGCCGCGTTGCATCGCATCTGCCCTCGAAGGTGGGTCTCGACGTCTCCGAACCACCCGGCCGCACGATCCAGGGGGCGATGCCGGCGGGGCGCTCCGCCCGCGTGAGCCGCGGGGAAAATCCGGCGACCGGCGGCGCCCCAGCGGGCGCCGCCGATCTCCGTGAAGGATTGGATCAGGTCTGGACGCCTTCCGGGTACGCCGTGAAGGTGCCGTTCTGGTAGATGATGTCGCAATCGAAGGCGTTCGTGGCGCCGGCCGAGGTCGTCGACTGCTTCTTGTCCTTGCCGTACGACACGATGGTGTAGTCCGAGCCGGCGCCGGCCGCGTCGGAGCCGTACAGGAGCGTGCCGCCCCAGCCGTCCTTCGTGGGGGCAATCTTGATGTAGACCGGCTCGACGTTCATGCCGGCGGCGCCGCCGTTGACGGCCGCCATGCTCTTCTGGATCGGGTAGAAGTTGTTGTCCACCGCGTACGACTCGACCGCGGTGCCAACCGACCTCATGTCCGACATCGTCCTCTTCTGCTTGCCGCGGTCGATCGCGTTCAGCAGGTTCGGGATCGCGAT
>JACPZX010000102.1 GCA_016195325.1 Acidobacteriota bacterium | reverse complement strand
GGGTACCCGTGGAGGCGTCAGGAGCCACCTGTCATCAAACATGCCGGCGACGCCGGAGCGGGTGGGCGAGCGAAGCCGAGGCCGAGCGCGATGACTTCACGCGCGGAGGCCGTCTCCCCCGACGTAATCTTGCGCACCACCCCGAGCGATCGTCTTGCGGTGGACGCATCGTCTGCGTATACTCCGCTCGCCTTTAATCCCAGCCCTGAGAGGCGGAAAGGAGATCGGCCATGCGGGAGAGGATCCCGATCACCCCCGGCCCGAGCGAACGGCTCGCGGACCGGGGATTTTTTTTGCCTCGAGTGCGACGCAAGGCGCTCTTGGGTCACGAAGAGGAGGGGACGTGACGATCACGACGCCGAAGGGCCACGTCATGGACGAGGCCACGATCGACAGGACGCTGACGCGGATCGCCCACGAGATCCTCGAGAAGCACAAGGGGACGGACGGGCTCGTGCTGGTGGGCATCCGCTCGCGCGGCGTCCCGCTGGCGCGGCGCCTCGCCGACAAGATCCAGAAGATCGAGGGGGCCGAGGTCCCGGTGGGAATCCTCGACATCAACCTCTACCGCGACGACCTGACCACGATCTCCGATCACCCGATCCTGAGGAAGACCGAGATCCCCTTCTCGGTGGACGGAGCGAAGGTGGTCCTCGTGGACGACGTCCTCTTCACCGGGCGCACGATCCGCGCGGCGATGGACGGGATCATCGACCTCGGCCGCCCGCGCCAGATCCAGCTCGCCGTCCTGGTCGACCGCGGGCACCGCGAGCTGCCGATCCGCGCCGACTACGTCGGGAAGAACGTCTCGACCTCGCTCGACGAGATGGTAAAGGTGTCGCTCCGCGAGGAGGACGGCTCGGATTCCGTGGACCTCGTCGTGAAGGCGGAGCGCTGACGTGAGGCTGAAGAGCCGCCACCTCCTCGGGATCGAGTCGCTGACCCCCGAGGAGATCGTCCTCATCCTCGACACCGCCGAGTCGTTCGCGGAGATCTCCCGGCGCGAGATCAAGAAGGTCCCGACGCTCCGCGGCCGCACCGTCGTGAACCTGTTCATGGAGCCGTCCACGCGGACGCGGACGTCGTTCGAGCTCGCGGAGAAGCGCCTCTCCGCCGACTCGCTCAACTTCTCCGCGTCGTCCTCCAGCCTCGTGAAGGGGGAGACGCTGATCGACACCGCGCGGAACATCGAGGCGATGGCCCCCGACTTCATCGTGATGCGCCACCAGATGTCGGGGGCCCCGCACTTCCTCGCGCGCTACTGCCGCTCGTCGATCATCAACGCGGGCGACGGGAGCCACGAGCACCCGACGCAGGCGCTCCTCGACGCGTACACGATCCGGCAGAAGAAGAAGGCAATCGCCGGGCTCAAGGTCGCGATCATCGGCGACATCCTGCACAGCCGCGTCGTCCGGTCGAACATCTTCCTGCTCCGGAAGCTCGGGGCCGAGGTCATCCTCGCCGGGCCGCCGACGCTCATGCCGCTCGAGGTCGCGAGACTCGGCGTGAAGGTGACGCACTCGATGGCCGAGGCGCTCGACGGGGCCGACGTCATCATGATGCTGCGCATCCAGATGGAGAGGCAGGGGAAGGGATATTTCCCGAGCGTCCGCGAGTACTACAACCTCTTCGGCCTCACCGAGGAGCGCGTCGCGCTCGCGAAGCGCGACGCGATCATCATGCACCCGGGGCCCATCAACCGGGGTGTCGAAATCGAGAGCAAGGTCGCCGACGGCGCGTACTCGGTCATCCTCGACCAGGTGACGAACGGCGTCGCCGTGCGCATGGCGGTCCTTTACCTTCTGGCGGGGGAGACGGGTGATGCGGATTCTGCTGAAGAACGGCCGGGTCATTGATCCGGGCCGCGGCGTCGACGAGACGCTCGACGTCCTGATCGAGGACGGGAAGATCTCCGCGGTTGCGGTCAACATCCCGAAGTCGGCCGCGGAGTCGACCTACGATCTCGCCGGGCTGATCGTGGCCCCGGGGTTCATCGACATCCACGTGCACCTCCGGGAGCCCGGCCGCGAGGACAAGGAGACGATCGAGAGCGGCGGGCGCGCGGCGGCGGCGGGAGGGTTCACCTCGGTCGCCTGCATGGCGAACACGAGCCCGGTGAACGACAACCAGAGCGTGACCGATTTCATCCTCGCGCAGGCCCGGGAGAAGTCCCCCGTGAACGTCTTCCCCATCGGCGCGCTCAGCAAGGGGCTGAAAGGGGAGCAGCTCAGCGAGATCGGCGACCTCGTCCACCGCGGGGCCGTCGCCATCTCCGACGACGGGGAGCCGGTGGCCTCGGGGTTCCTCATGCGCAAGGCGCTCGAGTACGCCCGCATGTTCGACATCCCGGTGATCGCCCACGAGGAGGAGCCGTCGCTCGCGAACGGAGGCGTCATGAACGAGGGGTTCGTCTCGACGCTCCTCGGCCTCCGCGGCATGCACGCCGCCGCCGAGGAGGCGATGGCGTACCGCGACATCCGGCTCGCCGAGGTCACGGGGGGAAGGCTCCACCTCGCGCACATCAGCACCGCGGCGACGGTCGAGCTGGTGCGCACGGCGAAATCGCGCGGCGTGCGCGTCACAGCCGAGGCGACGCCGCACCACTTCACGCTGACCGACGAGTCGGTGAAGGGGTACGACACGAACACGAAGATGAAACCGCCGCTCCGGACCGCCGCGGATCGCGACGCGATCCTCGAGGGGCTTCGGGACGGCACGATCGACGCGGTGGCGTCCGATCACGCGCCCCATTGCCAGGACGAGAAGGACGTCGAGTACGACACGGCCCCCTTCGGCATCGTGGGGCTCGAGACGTCGGTGGCCCTCGGCCTCGAGCACCTCGTCGCGACGAACCTCCTCCCGCTCAAGCGCTTCGTCGAGCTGTACTCGTCCGGCCCTGCGCGCGTCCTCGGGCTGATGAAAGGAACTCTCGCCGTGGGGGCCGATGCCGACGTGACGGTCTTCTCGGTGAAGAAGGAGACGACCGTCGACCCCGCGCGCTTCCGCTCGCGCTCGCGCAACACGCCGTTCGCGGGGATGAAGCTCCGGGGGGCGCCGCTGATGACGATCGTCGGCGGCAAGGTCGTTCACGGGGCGCTCTGATCGAAAAGGAGGTGGATCCGCGTGAGACGAATCGCGCTCTGGACCTCGATTTTCCTCGGCGTTGCCCTCCCGGTCGCGGTCGCCGCGGACGCCTGGCCCCCTGCGAAGGCGCCGGTCATCCCCGAGGCGGACGGCTACGCCGTCATCCCCGGCGCGGCGGTTCCTCCGGACGCGTCCCTCACGTACCGCGCCATCTTCGACTCGAACCAGGGGGCCGATGCGCCGGATCACCTCGTCCCGGGGCTCAACATGGCGGGCTCCGAGCTGAACGCCTTCGGCGTCGCCGGCGTGCCCTTGAAGAGCGCGAAGTTCGTCGTGGTCTTCCACGGGCGGGCGATGGACGGGATCCTGGACGAGGCGCACTACCGGGCGAAGTTCGGCGTCGCGAACCCGAACCTGCCGGTCATCTCGAAGATGAAGGCCCTGGGGGTCGAGTTCTACGTCTGCGGCCAGAACCTCG